>JAHJQP010000041.1 GCA_018819165.1 Pseudomonadota bacterium | reverse complement strand
GGCAGGGGAACCTGCGCCCGGCGCCGCCGCGGCAGGAACCCCTGTTTGAAAACATTAATGGGCGTTATGCGGATTTATCCGCCTGGTTTTCCCTGCCGGCGTACTTTCTCCTGAATCTTTCCACACGGCCCGCGGTGTCTATGATCTTCTGTTTCCCCGTTATGAAGGGGTGGCACTGGGAACAGATTTCAACCTTGATATCCTGCTTCGTGGATTTGGTTTTAATCACATTCCCGCAGACGCAGGTAATGGTTGCTTCCTTATATTCCGGATGAATACCTTCCTTCATACTGAACGATCTCCTTATCAAAATAAATAACTGACGGCTCTCGAAACCGACCGGGCCACACACCCTCCCGCCGGTTCAGATGGTGCTTACAACGATCCGCATGGTAAATTCAAGCTTTTTTTAACGGCTTCGTAAAAAGCTCCAGAGGCAAGGCGCGCGAATCCTTCGTCACTGCGGCGTTGGGGAGGGGGCTTGTTCCGGAAGCCCAAAGGGATCGGAACGAGCCCCCTCCCCGGAACACGCCGCAGTGACAAAGGAGGAAGCGCAACGCAAAGAGAGGTCTTGGACTTTTTACGAAGTCGTCACTACTGGTTCATGGAATCCAGGAAAAGCTGATTGTTCTCTGTCTTCCTGACCTTGTCCATGATGAACTCCATCGCATCGACGGGGTTCATCTCCTGAAGGAGCCTCCTGAGGATCCAGATCCGGTTGAGATTGACCTTCGGGATCAGGAGCTCTTCCTTCCGCGTTCCGGAACGGATCAGATCGAAGGCCGGGAAGACCCGCCGGTCGGCGATGCGGCGGTCGAGGTGGAGCTCCATGTTGCCGGTGCCCTTGAACTCTTCGAAGATCACCTCGTCCATACGGCTGCCCGTATCGATCAGGGCGGTGGATATGATCGTCAAACTTCCCCCGTTCTCGATGTTCCGCGCGGCCCCGAAGAACCGTTTCGGCTTGTGGAGGGCGTTGGAATCGACGCCGCCGGAGAGGACCTTGCCGCTCGGCGGTACTACCGTGTTGTAGGCTCGGGCCAGGCGGGTGATGCTATCCAGGAGGATGACCACATCCTTCCTGTGCTCCACCAGTCTTTTCGCCTTCTCGATGACCATTTCGGCCACCTGGACGTGACGCGTCGCCGGTTCGTCGAAGGTGGAGGAGATGACCTCGCCCGCCACGCTCCGCTGCATGTCCGTCACCTCTTCCGGCCGCTCGTCGATCAGCAGGACCATCAGGACGACTTCCTTGTGGTTGGCGGTGATGCTGTGGGCGATGTCCTGTAAAAGGACGGTCTTGCCGGCCCGCGGCGGGGAGACGATGAGGCCGCGCTGCCCCTTGCCGATGGGAGTGAAGAGATCCATAACCCGCGTGGAGAGGTTTTCCGGATCAAATTCCAGGTTCAGCTTCTCCTCCGGGTAGAGGGGAGTCAGATTGTCGAAAAGAATCTTGTCCCGCGCCGCCTCCGGAGATTCGAAGTTGACATCGTCCACCTTGAGAAGTGCGAAGTACTTCTCTCCCTCTTTGGGAGGCCGGACCTCGCCTGCGACCGTATCCCCCGTCCTCAGGCTGAAGCGTCTGATCTGCGAAGGAGAGATGTAGATGTCGTCCGGGCTGGGGAGGTAGTTGTAATCCACCGCCCGGAGGAATCCGAAACCATCCGGTAGGATCTCTAAGACGCCGGAGCCGGAAATGACGCCATTTTTTTCGACCTGGGCCTGCAGGATGGAAAAAATCAGGTCCTGTCTCCTCATGCCGCTGGCGCCGGCGACATCCAGATCTTTGGCCAGCTTTGCCAGTTCACTGATCGGCTGTCTCTTGATATCTTCAATGTTCATATTCTTTTCCCTGTATGTGTGTATATTAGCGCCCGCGGATACGCCGGCTCCCCCACGTAAAAAACCGCTCCTGCCTTCAGCTCGCTTAACCCATGAAAATTAATTCAGATTTTTTATGGTGTAACGACTTATAAAAGAAATGCATGGATTTTTTTCGGGTTGCTCATTTGGTCTCTGGAATCAATCCAATAAGGAAGGACTTAGCATACGCCTTTCTGAGATTTGTTTTCCGTTTATACCAAACTATCCCGGAAGTCAAGGAATTTTTAACACCTCTTCTAATTGCAGGCTTTGCCGACTTTTAGTCCTCCCCGTCGCGAAGCATCAGGACGTTGAGCTGTCTGCCTGTGCGGCCCCGGCCGGCGCGGTGCGAAAAGAAGAGGTCCTGCCGGCAGGCGGTGCAGAATCCGGCCGACAGGATATTTTCCTCACGCAGCCCCCGCTCCAGGAGCTGGAGGCGGTTGGCAAGGGCGAGATCGAGCATCCACCGGTCTTTCTCTGGGCAGGGGATGAGAAAACATCCTGCCTCCCGCCGGGATGAAAGGGCCGCAACGACGGGGGCATCCACCTCATAGCAGCAGGGGCCGATGGCCGGACCGATGACGACGAGGATGTCTTCATTCCGGGAGGAAAACCGTTCCCCCAGGGCATCCACCATCTTTGCCGCCATGCCGAGGGCGGCGCCACGCCAGCCCGCATGGGCCGCCCCAATGACGTGGTGGGTCCGGTCCACGAAGAAGAGCGGGACGCAGTCCGCCGTCCTGATTCCGAGGGCCGCACCCGGTCTGTCCGTGATCATGCCGTCGCATTCGGGCGCCTCCCGGGGCAGCGGGCTGTCCCCGTCGATCACCCGGATCGAGTTGCCGTGGATCTGCCTCATCAGTATCAGCCGACCCTCCTGGATAGAGAAGGCCTCGCCGATGAGAGTGAGGTTCCGACGGACATCTTCCTCCCGGTCACCCACACGGTCGCCCACGTTGAGATCGGAAAAAGGCCCCTCGCTCACCCCTCCTTGCCTGGTGCAGAAGGCATGGGTCACGAAACCCAGCGCCGAGATCTCCTCTGCTTCAAGATATTCGATGGCACCCCTTTTAACGAAACGGAACATGGCACATCACTTGCTTTTTACCGTTTATCCCCGCCCCGGCTCACCCTCTCCCTCAGAAACGCGCAGAGAGCGGCCATGTCCTCCGGCAGGGGCGAGGAAAACCGCATCTTCTCACCCGTGACCGGATGGGCAAAGGAGAGCCGCCAGGCGTGAAGCGCCTGACGCTGCAATGCCTTGATCCCGGCCCTGACTGCGGAATCCTCAATAGTACGGATCCTCCCCGCGCCTCCGTAAACCTTGTCTCCCACGACCGGATAACCGAGTTCCGTCAGGTGGACCCGGATCTGATGGGTCCGGCCCGTTTCGATATCCGCATCCAGCAGGGAAGCAACGCCAAAACGCTCCCGGACGCGCCAGACGGTCACGGCCCCCTTCCCCCGGCGGCTCTTTGTGGACATCTTCTTGCGGTCTGTCGGGTGCCGCCCCACGGGCGCTTCGATCCGGCCCCCATCCGTTTTCGGATCTCCGTAGACGATGGCCTGGTAGGTCTTTGCCACCTCGTGGCGCTTGAACTGACCGGCCAGCCCCCGGTGGGCCTCGTCGGATTTGGCCACGACCAAAAGCCCGGAGGTCTCCTTGTCAAGACGGTGGACGATCCCGGGGCGGAGAACCCCGCCGATCCCCGAGAGGTCCCGGCAGTAATGGAGGAGGGCGTTGACCAGCGTCCCGCCCTGATGACCGGCCGCCGGATGGACGACCATCCCCGCCGGCTTGTCGACAACCAGGATGAAAGGGTCTTCGTAGAGGATCTGCAGGAGGATCTCTTCGGGCAGAACCTCGGAAGGTCTCGGCGCCGGGATGCAAAGGGCCAAGGCATCCCCCGCCTTTACCCTCCTGCCCGCCCTGGCGGGACGGCCATTCACCGTGACCCGTCCCTCCGCGACGGCCCTCTGGATCTGGGCGCGGGAAAGTCCCGGTTCTTTTCCCGTCAGGAAGAGATCAAGGCGGGCCCCTTCCTCCTCCGCTGCGACCGTAAAGCGGGCCTGCCTCTCGCCAACGCTTGTCTTCACCTCCGCCATCATCACCCCGTTTCGTTCGCCAGGAGCGCCCTGAGGGCATCCCGGATTGCGGTGAACTCCTCCCGATCCAGTGTTCGCGGATCAAAAAGGACCCTCTCGTCGGCAACCCGGGCAATGATCGGCGTTTCCCACTGCCTGAGGCGCTCCTCCAGGGCGGCCGCGGAAAGTGTCGTCGCACGGACGCCGACCAAGACCGTCGGAATCTCCCGGGTGGGGAGCGATCCCCCGCCGGCCATTGAAGTCCCGTTTATGATAGAAATGTTCAGCCCCTCCGGCAGGGCGCGCTGGAGCATGGCCGCAAGCCGCTTCGCCCGTTTCTTCACGTCGGCGAGGGGCTCCGTCAGGGCGCGAAGCACCCGGATGTCGGAGAGGGCTTCCTCCGGCCGGAGATACTTCACCAGCGTCGCCTCCAGGGCGGCCAGCGTGAGCTTGTCGATCCGGAGCGCCCGGTTCAGGGGATTTTTCCGGATCCGTTCCAGCGTCTCCCGTTTCCCCAGGATGATCCCCGCCTGGGGTCCGCCCAAAAGTTTGTCGCCGCTGAAGGTGACCACATCCACCCCCGTAGCGAGCGTGTCGCGGACGGTCGGTTCCCGCTCCAGGCCGTAGCTGTCCAGTTCGATGAAGCAGCCGCTCCCCAGGTCATCCATGACGGGCAGGCCGTGTTTCTTCCCGAGATTCACAAGTGAGGAGAGATCCGCCGCCTCGGTGAAACCCATGATCCGGAAGTTGCTCGTGTGGACCTTGAGGATCAGCCCCGTCTCCG
>JAHJQP010000223.1 GCA_018819165.1 Pseudomonadota bacterium | reverse complement strand
GGGCGGGGTGACGCCCGTCGTCGTAACCGGTTTCCGTCCGGAAGGTGGCAACCTCGTACTGCCGGCCTTCCTCGATAACAAGGACGACGCCGAACCGGGCGCCGACTGTCACTGTTCGGGAAAAAAGCGCCTGGACCTCATCCGGACGGGCCGATGTAACGATGTCGTAATCCTCAGGGGCCACCCCGCGGAGCAGATCGCGGACGCAGCCGCCGACCCAGAACGCATCATGTCCCGCCTGGTGCAGGCGGCGGACAATTGCCGCAGCGGCATCTCTCGTGAAGCCGACCGCCTGCGGGACGGGACTTCCCGGCAAGGAAAGTTCTTGTTTTCGGGGCTTGCGGGTTGCGCTCTCGGTCATTTGACCTCCCTGAGGATTTTCTCACCACCGCCATTTCCGCCGCCCGTTACCCCTGGCAGTACCGTCGCCGCGCCGCTTCCGGCAGCGAACAGCGGAGCCAGATGGTTAGTCGGCCCATGTCCGCCGCCCAGGCGCCAGGCGTGCCGTAAGGCTTCGGTAATATAGCGCTTCGCTTCCGCCACGGCCCCGGCTACATCCCTGCCAAAGGCGAGACCTGTAGCGATTGCCGCCGAATAAGTACAGCCGGTCCCGTGGGTGTCCGCCGTCGCGATCCGCGGCGAGACGAACTCCCGGAACTCCCGGCCGTCATAGAGGAGATCGACCGGGTCCCCGCGGAGGTGCCCCCCCTTGACAACCACATACCCTGCACCCAGATCCCGGATGATCCGCGCCGCCTCCCTCATGTCGGAGATCGTCGCGATCCGGATCCCGGAGAGGACCTCGGCCTCGGAGATGTTCGGCGTAAGGACGAAGGCCAGCGGGATGAGCTCCGTGATGAAGGTCCTCTTGGCCTCCTCGTGGATCAGCGCCATCCCCCCCTTGGCCACCATCACCGGATCGACGACGAGCTTTTCAATGCCGTACTGGCGGATCTTCCCGGCCACGACCCGGATGATCTCCAAGCTGGTTAACATCCCTGTCTTGGCCGCATCGACGCCGATGTCGGTCGCGACCGCATCGAACTGCGCGGCCACGAATTCCGGCGGAACCTCGTGGATGCCGTGGACCCCAAGGGTGTTCTGGGCGGTCAGCGCCGTAACGACGCTCATTCCAAATCCTCCGAGAACGGTGATTGTCTTAAGATCCGCCTGGATCCCCGCCCCGCCGCCCGAATCTGAGCCGGCAATCGTCAATACCCGGACCGGTTTCATCCTTTGCCCTCCCCCGGGAAAACGCCCGGCCGGAAATACTTCACCGCGAGGAGACATCCCGAATCCACCTCTATGATCCCCTCCCGCTCCGCCAGGCGGTTGCTGATCCCGTAAGGGCGGCCGATCTCCATGACCGCCTTCGTCAAGTGGTATTCGAATCCCGTGAGTGTGACGCCGGTCGCATCTCCTGCAAAAGGAAGGAGCGAAACGGTCTGCCCCACTTCCCCTTCGAGAACCGTCCGCCGGTTGATGAGAAAAACTTCGCACCAGGCATCGATCAGCTTGACCATGATCCCCCGCTTTGCCCCCTGCACGAGGAGGCAGAGGTTCGCCAGGGTATGGTCCAACCGGTGGCCGAGCGCCCCCCAGATCCAGACCTCCGCAGGGTCCATGCCGAAGGCCTCCCGGAGCGCCAACTCAGTATCAGTCTCGTCCTTCTGCGGCGGGTGGCGGATGATCCGGCAGCCCATCGCCTCATAATATCTCTCACTTTCGGAATCCAGGGAATCCATGTCCCCGACGATAAGGGCGGGCACCATCCCCGCGGCCTGCAGATGACGGGCGCCGCCGTCGGCGCAGATCACCGCTGCAGGCGCCGCCTTCACAACCTGTTCCCGGAAAAACACCGGATCGCCGAATTCCCCTCCCGATACGACAAAAACCACCTTCTTCATGATGACCGTCCCGTCGGCCCTCTCCTCACGGAAGCGGACCGGACCGTAAAAAGGGCCAGACCCTTACCGGGATATGGCCCCTGATGAGATTCATGGAAAATACAGTAATCGCCATTTCCTACGCTGGCATTACCCAGGTCAGGTTCAAGGGGTATCTTCTCAGCCCAAATAGGCACCCCGTGTTTCACTTTTTACTCTTAACTCCTCCCGAAATCAAGACCGAATCTGTCATAAAAAAGGTTCATCCGGGTGATACGTACTTCCTGTTATCAATTACTTGTCGGTGACAAAAATTATGCAAGCTTTCTCTCGGAAACATCTCTTGCATACTCTAATTGGACCCATGTCAGGCAATTGCTCGGCTATGACCGCTTCGACAAACATTAAAACAGCAGGGCCGGATTATTGATCTGGCCCTGCTGTTTTAAGAGGTACTAAAATATGGCGGCATTTTTAAAGATGGTCTGATACATCACTCATACAGCAGAGTTATCGAGGCCTGTTCAAAACCTATTTCCTGAACTGACTCTCCGGCTTGACGCCTTCGTTAAGAATGATCGCCTCAACCCTTCTGTTCTGCTGTCTGCCGGCCACGGTATCATTGCCTGCCAGCGGGTACTTCTTACTATACCCGATGGTGACAATCCGTTCACTGGCAATGCCGCGTTTTACCAGGGCGCTCTTAACTGATGCGGCACGCTGCTCGGAAAGTTCCTGATTATACTCATCGCTGCCGACGCTGTCGGTATGCCCTTCAACAAGCAGATTCCTGTTCTGTTTTTCCTGGAGAAACGCGGCTATCTTGTCCATACTGATCTGGGCGCTGGCATTCAGATCGGCCTTGTCAAAGGCAAACAGCACATCACCGATAGTCAGCACGATCCCGCGGTCAGTCAATTGGCCCTGCAGCTCCGACAATTCCTTCATCAGCAGGGCGAGTTCAGCCCTTGCCCTTTCTGCCTCTCTGGCCAGATCCTCAGCCTCAGCCCTTGCCTTTTCCGCCTCTATGGCTTTTGCATCAGCCTGTGCATTTGCCAACGCTGCCTCTTTAGCCTGGATGTCGGCAAGAATTCTTGCCCGTTCGGCCTCATTTTTCGCCGAAGATAGTTGCTGCTTTGCACGCTCCAGCGCAGAAACTTTTTCATCCAAATCCTGTTGGAGCAGTTTTTGCTCTATCTGGCTTTTCAGCAACTGCAGCTCTGCCTTTTCCTTGCCCAGTTTGACGATCTCGTTGCGCGTGACGACCCCCTCTGCAAGAGCTACAGAGGTCTGAGATTTACGCTCTGCCATGTAGGCAAGGCGGGAAATGTCATCGAAAAAGAGCTTTTTCTCACTGGAACTGTACCCTCTGGAAGGATCAAACGGATTAGTATCGTTCAAAAGGTGGGGCAAAAATCATTTGAGGCATAATAATGTCGTCTAATCGTAGATTCAAATCTTCTCTGGAGTTATCCACATCCGCGTCTGGCAGCCCTTTAATAGCACGGCCGGACGCGGTTGTGGG
>JAHJQP010000222.1 GCA_018819165.1 Pseudomonadota bacterium | reverse complement strand
CTGGCCGAATTCATGCTCTTTCCGGCCCGGGAGGTGATCCTCGCCCCTGAGAGGCGGGAACGCGCCGTCCGCAACATCCGCCGCCGGTCCAATCATCTGGAGCTCCCCCGGGGAACAAAGGAGAAGCTGGCCGAGATGATGGCGACCGGCCTCGGCGCTGCCGTCAATCCCCTTTTTCATCCGCTTTTCTACGACGCTGCGGGCGACGATGATCCCGAAGCGAAGGGCATGGGTTCCCTCTTCGATTATCTTCCCCGGGGGGCTCTTCTGGTCATGGATGATCCGCTTGCCGTCCGGCAGGCGCTGGAGAAGATCGAAAACGACCTCGATCGGTTCCTCCTCAAGGCCCGGGACGGCGAGCGGTTCCACCTGGAGAAGGAATCCTCCTGCCTGACCGCGACGGAGGTTCTGGAACGCTGGCGGGAGTTGAAACAGATTCACCTGGAGGGCCTCGTCCTCGGCGCCGGAGAAGATACCCGTTCTCCCGTCCGATTTCGCCTGGAGAGGGACATCGCCGTCGATGAGGCGGCCCGGGCGGCGGCCGGCGATGACGGACTGCTCAGGCCGCTTGCGGAGAAGATCCGGGAGTGGCTCCGGGAGGGGAAACGGGTCGAATTCGTCTGCGGCGGGCAGGAATGCATGCAGCGGATGGGTCATCTCCTCGCCCGGTATGATCTTCCCATCCGGAAGGCGGCCGGCGCCTTCTTGGACGGAATCGACGGAGAGGACGCCCCGGCGGGGTTTTTTCTTCGGGAAGGGCGGATCAGCGGGGGTTTCCATCTCCCCGTGCTGAAACTCGTCGTCCTTTCCGAAGAGGAGCTCTTCGGCAGGAAGGTCCTCCGGCAAAGGGTGAAGCCGGTCCGGGAGGGATATTTCCTCAGATCCTTCGGGGAGCTCAAGGAAAGGGACTTCGTCGTCCATACCGAACACGGCATCGGACGTTATCGGGGGCTCCAGAAGCTCAGCGTCGGCGGGATCGAAAACGATTTTCTCCTGATCGAGTACCAGGATCAGGACCGTCTCTACCTCCCCGTGGACCGTCTGGATCAGATCCAGCGTTACATCGGCCCGGACGGCTTTGTCCCCAAGGTCGACAGGCTGGGCGGGACCTCCTGGGAGACTCTCAAGGAGCGGGTGAAGAAATCGGTCCGGGAGGTGGCTGAGGAGCTGGTCGCCATCTACGCGGCCCGGGAGGTGATGGACCGGGAGGCCTTCTCCGCCCCCGACCGGATCTATGAAGAGTTCTGCGCCTCCTTCGAATACGAGGAGACGCCCGATCAGGCCCGGGCGATCGAGGATATCCACCTCGACATGAGCGGCGGCAGGCCGATGGACCGCCTGATCTGCGGCGATGCGGGGTTCGGCAAGACCGAGGTGGCGATGCGCGCCTCGCTGCGGGCCGCCCTGGACGGGAAGCAGGTGGGCGTCCTCGTCCCCACGACGATCTTGGCTGAGCAGCATTCCCGCACCTTCTCCCGGAGATTGAAACCCTACCCGATCCGGGTCGAGGTCCTCAACCGTTTCCGGACGAAGGCCGAGCAGAAGGAGATCTTAGACGGTCTCAGGCGGGGGACGGTGGACATCGTGATCGGCACCCACCGGCTCCTCCAGAATGACGTGAACTTCAAGGACCTGGGGCTCGTCATCATCGACGAGGAGCAGCGTTTCGGCGTGGCCCACAAGGAGAAGCTGAAGAAACTGCGGACGCTCGTGGATGTCCTGACCCTGACGGCGACACCCATCCCCCGCACTCTCCATCTGTCGCTGGTCGGCATCCGGGATCTCTCCATCATCAACACCCCGCCGGAGGACCGGCTGCCGGTGAAGACGCACGTCTTGGAGTTCAACGAGGAGGTGATCGCCGCCGCGATCCGCCAGGAACTGGCAAGAGACGGCCAGGTCTTCTTCCTCCACGACCGCGTCCGGTCGATCTTCACGATGGCCCGCCTCGTCCAGAAACTCGTGCCTGAGGCCCGGGTGGGTGTCGTCCACGGACAGTTGACGCCGAAGGAGATCGAAGGGGCGATGGCGAGGTTCGTCCGGCGGGAGGACAACGTCCTGGTCTGCACTACGATCGTCGGCTCCGGCCTTGATATTCCTACGGCCAATATGATCATCATCAATCGGGCCGACCGCTTCGGGCTTGCCCAGCTCTACCAGATCCGGGGGCGGGTGGGGCGCTCGAAGGAGGAGGCCAGCGCCTATCTGCTCGTGCCCAAGGGGGCGATGCTCTCGCGCGACGCCCAGAAGCGGCTTCAGGTGATCATGGACTTCTCCGAACCGGGCGCCGGCTTCCGGATCGCCTCCAACGACCTGGAGATCCGGGGGGCGGGAAACCTCCTCGGGATTTCCCAGTCCGGCCATGTCTCTGCCGTTGGGTACGAGCTCTATACCGAACTAATGGAGAAGGCGATCCGTGAGCTCAAGGGAGAGCCGGCGCCGGAAGAGGAGATCAAGCCGGAGATCCATTTAGGGATACCGGCTTTCATTCCCGAGGTGTACATGGCCGACGAGCATCGGCGTCTCGTGACGTATAAGAAGGTCTCGCTGGCCTCGACCGACGAAGATCTGGCCGGGATCCGGGCGGAGCTGATGGACTGCTACGGCCTCGTTCCCCCCGAGGTGGAGAACCTCCTTGCGGTCATCGGCATCCGGAACCTCCTGAAAGACATCAAGGGGAAGAGGATGGGCTATGACGGCAAAGGGATGTCGGTTTTTCTCCAGGAGAAGAGCCCGATCGACCCTGCCCGGATCATCGAGCTCTACCGGCGGAAGGTGCGGGGAGTGCAGCTCACGCCCGATCTGAAGCTGACCATCCCCATGCCGGGACTGAAGGGAGCGGAGATCCTGAGCCGGGCGCGGGAACTGCTCCAGTCCTTGAGATCGTAGGAGAGAGACATGGTGAGAGCTTTTCCAGTGAGGCAAACCTTTCCAGACATGTTCCTCCGGGGGCGAGGTCGCCTCAGGGGGGTGCTGCTTCCAGCGGTTCTGCTTCTGGCCCTGTCGTCCTGCCGATGTCAGGAACAGCTCCCGCCGGATTACTTGGTGGCCCTGGTGAACGGCGAGAGGATCAACCTAAGCGAATATCAGGCGCGGCTGGCGGAAGAAACGGCTCTCGTGAAGAGCGCCCCGCCCCTGAATGCCGGCGAGATGGCGAGCCTCAAAGAGGAGGTCCTGGATCGCCTTATCGAGCAGAAGATCATGGTGCAGCGTGCGGGAATGCTTTCGCTTACCGTCGGCGAGGCGGAGCTCGCCTCCCGGATCGAGGAGATCAAGCGGGATTACAATGGCGGGCAGTTCGACCGCCTGTTCGGCGCAGGCGGGATCAGCTATGCAGGCTGGAAGGAGGCGCTGCGGAAAAGGGCGCTGCTGGAAAAGCTCATCGCCGTTGAGGTTAATGAAAAAATCTCGGTGACGGAAGACGAGGCGGAGCGGCATTATCGGGCCAACCGCAAGGCCTACATGACGGAGAAACGGGTGCGAGTCGCCCAGATCGTCGTCCGCGACCGGGACAGAGCGGAGGCGATCCTGAAAAGATTGAAGATGGGAGAGGATTTTGGTAAGGTGGCGCGGGAAGTTTCCATCGGGCCGGAGGCCGCAAAGGGCGGCGATCTCGACTTTTTCGCGCGCGGGGTCATGCCCGAGGCGATCGACCGCGTGGTCTTTACCCTTCCGGTGGGGAAGGTCAGTGGGATCGTTCAGAGCCCCTATGGCTACCACATCTTCAAGCTCCTTGGACGGAAGGAGGCAGGCGGCCGGATATTCTCGGAGGTAAAAGAGCGGGTGATTGCCGATCTGCGGAAGCTCAAGGAGGCCGAGGCTTACGAACGCTGGATCGTGGGGCTGAAGGCAAAGGCCGTCATCCGGATCGACAGGCCGCTTCCGGAATGGACACCGCCGGTTGAAACGGGAACGAAAAAGGCCCCTGCGCAGGCCGAAGCGGAAAACGATTGAGGAGATCATGATGAAGAGTGTCAAAGCGGTTCTCATGGGAGTGACGGCAGCGGTATTCATGAGCCTGTCGGCGCAGGCCAGTGTGGCGGACAGGATTGTCGCCGTCGTCAACGATGAGGTCATCACCCTGTCCGAGTTGAACGGCGCGTTTGACCCTTATCGGGAAAAACTGGAAGCGGCCTATCAGGGACAGGAACGGGAGAAGGCCCTGACCGAAGCCAGGGAGACCCTCCTGAACCGGATGATCGATGCGCTCCTCATGCAACAGGAATCCCGGAAGACCGGGATCGTGGTTCGGGAGGAGGAGGTCACCGAAGCGATCAAGGATCTTCTCGCGAAGAGGAACATTTCCCAAGAGGATTTGCTCAAGGGGCTGGCGCAGGAAGGGACCACGCTGGAGGCATACAGGAAAGAAATCAGGGATCAGCTCATGAGGATCAAGCTGATCCGGCGGGATATCAAGTCCAAGGTGGCGGTGACCGATGAGGAGATCGGGGAGTACTACCGCAAGCACCGGGAGGAGTACGAGGGGAAGGAGTCTGTCCGGATAAAGCAGATCCTCCTCCCCTTGCCGAAAGAGGAAGATCAGGCCGTGAGGGAGAAGCTCCGGGCGGATGCCGGGGAGATCCACCGGCGGCTCATGAACGGCGAGTCCTTTGACCAGCTTTCCGCAAAATACTCCGAGGGACCGGCCGCCGCGACCGGCGGAGACATCGGCTACGTCGAGCGGGGGATGATCATCCACGAGGTGGAGGATGTCGCCTTCAAGCTGCCGCTCCAACAGATCAGCGGCGTCATCGAATCGTCCGTCGGTTTTCATATCGTCCAGGTCATCGACCGCCGGGGGGCGGGGATCAAGGGCATCGAGTCGGTCCGCGAGGAGATCAGGGAGAAGATCGACCGTGAGAAGATGGAGAAGAAGTTCGAGGAGTGGCTGGAGGCCCTCCGGAAGAAGTCGAATATCGGGATCAAGTTATAATGAGTTACATTAAGATCAAGGGCGCCGCGCAGCACAACCTCAAAAACATCAGCGTCGACATCCCGCGGGACCGCCTGGTCGTCATCACCGGCGTGAGCGGCTCCGGAAAGTCGTCGCTTGCCTTCGACACGATCTACGCCGAGGGTCAGCGCCGCTACGTGGAGTCTCTGTCCGCCTACGCCCGCCAGTTCATCGGGCAGATGGACAAGCCCGATGTGGAGTCCATCGAGGGGCTCTCACCGGCGATCTCGATCGAACAGCGGACGGCCGCCCATAACCCCCGCTCCACCGTGGGGACCGTGACGGAGATCTACGATCACCTCCGTCTCCTGTTCGCCCGGATCGGCGTTCCCCACTGCTACAAATGCGGCAGGGAGATCAAGTCCCAGACCATCGACATGATGCTGGAGACGATCCTGACTTATCCGGCGAATTCGCGTTTGACGATCTTAGCCCCGCTCGCCCGTGGGAAGAAGGGGGAGTTCCAGAAGGAGTTTAAAAAACTCCTGAAGGAGGGGTACGTCCGGGTCCGCGTGGACGGTGAGGTCCGGGAGCTCGTTGAGGAGATCGCCCTCGACAAGAACCGACGGCATGACATTGACGTCGTGATCGACCGCCTGATCGTGAAAGAGGGGATCCGGAAGCGCCTCCGCGACTCCCTGGAGACCGCTTCGGGCCTTTCCGACGGCCTGGTCCGTGTCACCGCGACCGGCGGGGAGGAGGTCCTCTTCAGCGAACGGTACGCCTGTCCGGACTGCGGCGTCAGCATCACTGAACTTGCTCCCCGGATGTTTTCCTTCAACAGCCCCTACGGGGCCTGCCCGGACTGCGGAGGGTTGGGCACCCGGATGTACTTCGACGAGGAGCTGGTCGTCCCCGACCAGGAGCTCTCCGTCCGGGAAGGGGCGATCGTCCCCTGGTCGGGCCGCCACTCCCTCCAATACTTTCAGATGCTCGACACCCTCTCCGAACATTACGGATTCGACATCAATACGCCGTTCGGCGACCTCCCGGAGACAATCAGGAGAGTCCTTCTCCATGGCTCGGGGGAGGAGAAAATCCGCTTTCACACTGATCGGGGCGGTCGGAGATACTTTTACACCCGGCCGTTTGAGGGGGTTCTCAATCAGCTCGACCGGCGCTACAAGGAGACAGCCTCCCTCCATGTCCGCATGGACCTGTCTCGCTACATCAACCTGCGGGAGTGTCCGACCTGTCTCGGCGCCCGCCTGAAGAAGGAGAACCTCTCTGTGACCGTTGGGGGGAAGAACATCCATGAGGTCTGCCGCCTCCCGATCAGGGAATGTCTTGCATTTCTCATGGCGATTCCTCTCTCTCCCCAGGAGATGCAGGTTACGGAGCGGGTGATGAAAGAGATCCGCCAGCGCCTCAGCTTTCTCCTGGACGTCGGCATGGACTACCTGAGCCTGGAGAGGGCGTCGGGGAGCCTTTCCGGCGGGGAGAACCAGCGGATCAGACTCGCCACCCAGATCGGGTCGGGCCTGGTAGGCGTGCTCTACGTTCTGGATGAGCCGACCGTCGGCCTCCACCAGCGAGACAATGTCCGCCTCATCGCCACCCTCAAGCGCCTCCGCAACATGGGGAACACCGTCCTCGTCGTGGAGCACGATCGGGACATGATGCTGGAATCCGACCAGATCATCGACATGGGGCCGGGGGCGGGGCTGGACGGCGGCGAGGTCGTTTTCCAGGGGACGCCGGAGGAGATCTGCAAAAGCGAGGTCTCGCTCACGGGGGCCTTCCTCTCGGGGCGCAAGTCCATTGCCATGCCGGAGAAACGGCGGCCCGCTACGGGGCGGTTCATCGTCCTGGAGGGGGCGCACGAGCACAACCTCCAGGATATCGACATCCGGATCCCCGTTGGCATCTTCACCGCGGTGACCGGCGTCTCCGGATCGGGAAAGAGCACGATGGTTATCGAGACCCTCTACAAGGCGCTCGCCCGGCGGCTCAACCGGGATAAGGGAGGCGGCGGGAAGATCCGCCGCATAGCCGATCTGGGCGGCATCGAGCGGATCATCCTGATGAACCAGCAGCCCATCGGGCGGACCCCCCGCTCCAACCCGGTCACCTACACCGGCGTCTTCTCTCACATCCGGGACCTCTTCGCCGGCCTGGCCGAATCGCGGCTCAGGGGTTACAAACCCGGCCGGTTCAGCTTCAACGTGAAGGGGGGCCGCTGCGAGTCCTGCGAGGGGAACGGCCTGATCAAGATCGAGATGCACTTCCTGCCCGACGTCTACGTGACCTGCGATGCCTGCCGCGGAAAGCGGTTCAACCAGGATACCCTTGAGGTCCGCTACAAGGGTAGAAACATCGCGGAGGTCCTGGAGATGACCGTCCAGCAGGCCCTGGGATTTTTCGAGAACATCCCGGCCATCCGCGGGAAGCTCCAACTCCTCTACGATGTCGGCCTCGGCTACATCCGTCTCGGCCAGTCGGCGACAACCCTCTCCGGAGGCGAGGCGCAGCGGATCAAGCTCTCCCGGGAGCTGGGCAAGCGGATGAACAGCCACACCCTCTACATCCTGGATGAGCCGACGATCGGCCTCCACTTTGCCGACATTCAGAAGCTCTTAGACGTCCTCATGAGGCTCGTAGAGATGGGGAACACTGTTGTGGTCATAGAGCACAATATAGACGTGATTAAATCCGCCGACTACCTTATCGATCTCGGGCCGGAAGGGGGCCCCGGCGGCGGCCGGATCGTCGCCACGGGCAAGCCGGAAGCGGTCGCCCAGGTGGAGGGCTCATACACCGGCCAGTTCCTCCGGAAGATCCTCAGGACCGGTGTATGAAGGGAAAAGGCCATGCAGTCAAAAACAGACGCTTGCCACAAAACCGAAAGGGGGTGAATGTCCGCGTGCATGCCGTTGGTTGGACGGGTTATTTACCATATTTTTCAATGATCTCGCTTTTCCTGAAACAATCAAGAGAGTGGTCGTTTACCATACCCGTAGCCTGCATATGCGCATAACATATGGTAGAACCCAAAAATTTAAAACCTCTATTCTTCAAGTCTTTGCTTAATGTGTCCGACTCTTTGCTTATTGCAGGATAATCTGATAATTTCCGTACGTTATTGATTTTGGGTTTGCCGCCGACAAACCCCCATATATATTTTGAAAAACTTCCATATTTTGCCTGAACTTCAAGAAATTTATGCGCATTATTTACCGTAGCTTCAATTTTCAATCTATTTCTGATTATCCCTGGATTCAGCAACAGTCCTTCAATCTTTGCCTGATCAAATCTGGCAATCTTTTCTGGCTCAAAATTTTCAAATGCCCTTCGGTAATTCTCTCTCTTTTTTAGAATTGTGTACCAGCTCAAACCTGCTTGGGCAGATTCCAAAGTCAGAAATTCAAACAACAACCTGTCGTCATAAACTGGGACACCCCATTCTTTATCGTGGTATTCAACATAATCGACTTTGCTCAAATCAACCCAAGGACAACGGCAAATATCATTTTTACTTTTTGTTTTCATTGATCTTTCTCATGCCGCTGCCTCCTGCCGCTGATAGAGGTACTTCTGAAAGCCGGAAAACACCCTGCCAATCTCCTCCGGCTTGCCGAGGTCGGCTATGGCATCAGCAATTGAATCGTGATATTTGAGTCGAAGGAGGGGTGTCAACTTCCCTTGATCGAGCTCTTCCACACCGACGCTCACGTAATGCGATAACACGAAAGAGAGAAAGACCTGCTGTTTGCTGTTAAAGTGCGTGCTGATGATGACTTTGGCCTTCGCGGCGCGTTCTTCGCGGGTGATCGGAGGCAGGGCATAGGCAACATGTGCCAGCACGTCAAACAGGTCGCTTTTTTCCGCGTCGATGATTTTCTGCATTTCGGCCAGTTGATCCTTGCCGAAACCATTTTCTGCAAGCCCCTCCAGCAATTTCCGGCGAGTATCCGGAACGCTCCACAGGGCGCGCAGTTCAGCCTCGTCCTTGAAAAACTCCGGCAGCTTGCCGAAGAGCGCTTCCATGAACTGCTGCGCCGACATCGGCGTGCCATCCGGGTGCCAGAAACTCGTCACCATCATGTGCTGAATGGTGCGCTCCTTGCCGTCGGCGAGTTTGACCTTGATCTTTTTCTGTTTCGGGTATTCCGCTTTCAGCTCGCGCACTTCCTCTGATGAACGCGGGGACGAGGGTATCAGCCCGGGCACCTGCGGTTCGGACTCGATCGGTTCCCCGTCCCATTCCGGATCGCTGAAGTGGTGATGCGCCTTCACGAAGTCGTAGATCGTGAAGTAGTCCTTCCCGTCGTACAGCCGCGTGCCGCGCCCGATGATCTGCTTGAACTCGATCATCGAGTTGATCGGGCGCATCAGGACGATGTTGCGGATATTGCGGGCGTCCACGCCGGTCGAGAGCTTCTGCGAGGTGGTCAGGATCGTCGGGATGGTCCTCTCGTTGTCTTGGAAGTCGCGCAGGTGCTGATCGCCGAGCTTGCCGTCGTTAGCCGTCACCCGCTGGCAGTAGTTCGGGTCTTTGCTCGTCTTCATCTGGTTGATGAGGTCGCGAACGGCCAGCGCGTGATCCTGCGTGGCGCAGAAGACCAGCGTCTTCTCGTTCTGGTTGATCTGTTCCATGAACAGCTTCACGCGGTGGGCTTCCCGTTCCTTGATCTCGATGATCTTGTTGAAGTCGGTTTCCGTGTAGCGCTTCCCGGTTTCGATCTCGCCCTCGATCAACTGGTCGTCGGGTGTATAGACATACTCGTCGAGCGTCGTGGAAATCTGCTTCACCTTGAACGGCGTGAGGAACCCGTCGTTGATGCCTTCCTTGAGCGAGTAGATGTAAACCGGATCGCCGAAGTAGGCGTAGGTGTCCGCGTTATCCTTGCGCTTGGGCGTAGCGGTCATGCCCATCTGCACGGCGGGGGCGAAGTAATCCAGAATGCCGCGCCAGTTGCTCTCGTCGTTCGCGCCGCCGCGATGGCACTCGTCGATGACGATGAAATCGAAGAAGTCCGGCGGGTACTCGCCGAAATAGGGCGACGGCTTGTCGTCCTTCGGCGGGCCGCTCATGAAGGTCTGGAAGAGCGTGAAAAAGATGCTGCCGTTCTTCGGCACCTTTCCTTTCTTGCTGATCTCCTCCGGTGCGATCCGTACCATCGCATCCTCGGGGAAGGCGGAGAAGGCGTTGTAGGCCTGGTTGGCGAGGATGTTGCGGTCTGTGAGAAAGAGGATACGCGGACGGCGGGATGGCTCGCGGCTCAGGTTCCAGCGGCTGTGGAACAGCTTCCATGCGATCTGAAACGCGATGAAGGTCTTGCCCGTGCCGGTGGCGAGTGTGAGCAGGATGCGCTGCCGGTCCTCCGCGATGGCCTCCATCACCCGCTCGACGGCGATGTCCTGATAGTAACGGCTCGGATGCGAGCCGCCCTTGTCCTCGAATGGCACGGCGGCGAAGCGGTCGCGCCAGGCGTTCTGCTCGGCAAAGGTCAGATTCCAGAGTTCGTCCGGCGTGGGGTAGCGCGGCAACTCGCCTTCTTTGCCGGTTTCCATGTCAATGCCGTAGATACCCTGACCGTTGGTGGCATACGCGAAGCGCACAGCTATCTTCGCCGCGTAATCCTTGGCCTGACCCACGCCTTCGGTCAGCGGCTTGTCCCACGCCTTGGCTTCGTCCACGGCCAGTTTGCGGTTGCGATAGACCAGCACGTAATCGGCGGTGAGCGGCTTGCCGCGCCGGCCGTGGCCTTCGATGCGGCCGAGCGTGATGGGATACTCGCGTAGGATCTTGCTGCCCTCGACGACACCCCAGCCCGCCGCCTTCAGCGCGGGATCAATGTGCTCGGCTCTGGTTTCGGCTTCGTTCATGGCGAGTCCCTAAAGTTGGCCGGTGAAGGCTTGGTGCAGCAGTGATTTCTTCAACGCCTCCAGCGCGGCGAGTTTCTGCTGGTAGAGGGATTCGAGGCGTTGGGTTTCTCCAGACAAGGTGTCGAGCTTGGCGATGATGACCTGTTGATCCTTCGGTGACTTCGGAAATGGGATTAAGAGTTCCCCAAGTTTGGTCGCATTGAAGCCTCCTTGCGCGCTGCCAGAAGTCCCGGAACGAATGCTGTCCCAATACGATTGAGTCTGAAAAAACAGATTCACGAACTCGGGCAATAGGTCCTTTGTGTTTAACTGCACGCGGATCAAGTATGAGGCAAACACGGCTTCGGGTGGATCAACTACGAGATAACTTTTACCCGTCGTTGCCCCGGTCCGAGCAAAGACGATGTCGCCCTCTGCCAGTTTGTATTTCGGATAGTCACTTGGTTCAATTGTGCAATACGGCACGCCAGACCACCCAACTCGGTTATTTTGTATGTCGGTAATCCGAAGAAATTTCGGTCCTATTTCCTCGGTGGACGCTGATTCCGTGTATCCATAGCTTATCTTTGACAGATCTCCTAACCTCTTTTCCACCCATCCCTCGCCCCGCTGGGTGAAGACGGATTGGAGGTGGCTTTCGAAAAGGGCGCGGGCGTTTTGGAGGTTCTTTTCGGCGTTGGTTTTGGCGGTGGCGATGTCGTCAAACGCTTCGTCGAGGATGCCGACGATCCGCTGCTGTTCGGAAAGCGGGGGAACGGGGATAGCAACTTGTCCAAGCTTACTCCTGCTGATGCGCTTCCTCGTCGTCCCGGTCGTCTCCACTTCCACAGCTTTGAGATAATCGAGTGATTGCGAGAAATAATTGAAGAATTCTGGAAAGAGTTGCTTTGGATTGAAGCGAACTATTGTGCAATCGACAGCCGTGATCATCCGCTCGCCGGTGTCCGGCAGAATGCAGCTTCGTCCGACCGGATCGGGCAGGCGTGAAATTAGGCAGTCGCCCTCGAAGATCTCAGTGCATCGCAGACGCTTGAACGTCGCTTCCGAGATATAGCGGGCTTTCTCGCCTCGCTCTTTAAAAACGCCCTCGCCGACATTGCTGGTTTGAATCAGGCGAATGCCTTCCGGTGATTGGTCTTTGCTTTCGACCCAGTTGCCATCTGCGAAAACCTCGCAGGTATCCGCCAATATCTTGGTTTCCCACCCCTTCGTCATAGCAGCGCCTTGATTGGCACGCTCATAAAGCAGCACGCCCACGCGCGCGATATGCTCCCGGAGTTTCGCGTGATTGAGTTCATTGAAAACCGATAGATCAATGGTGTAGGGCAACATCAGATCATCCAGTTCCGACGCTATCGTCGCGCACAAATCGGACGTTAGCGCCTCGCCGCAGAGCGTCAAATCAATATCCGAGCCCGTCTTGAAGTTCCCCTTGGCGCGAGATCCATACAAAAGCGCCTTTTCGATTTCCGGGAAACGCGCAAAAACGGCACAGATGTTTTCGACTGTTGTTTCAGTCAACCCATATTTCATGAGTTCTTGTCTTCCTGATCATGAAGTGCAGTGAATTTTTTCGCCATACTCTCAAAGGCAGGATAAAACCGTTCCAAGATATCATCCGCAACCGCTTGAGCGATCTTGAGGTCGTAGGTATGCGAGGTTAGATTGCGAGCTTCTATCATTTTCATCCAGTCCTCGCCTTTCTCGATAAGACCATTCTTGAATGCTTCACGCGTCGCGTCTTTGGAACCAATCAAACCCGTGATCCCTTTATCCTCTAAATAATCTTTCAATACATTCCAGGCCAGCTCATGGGTGAACTCAAAACTCTGAATCAATCCCTGCTG
>JAHJQP010000221.1 GCA_018819165.1 Pseudomonadota bacterium | reverse complement strand
GTGCACATTCGGGTCCGGGAAGAACCGGTGACCGATCCAGATCAAGGAGAGACTGACCATGACGCCGACGGACGTATAGACATCCGTCCGGAGATGCCAGCCATCCGCCTGGAGGGCAATGGAATCCGTTTCTATTCCTACATTGAAGAGCATCTCGGAGACCACGAGATTGACCGCGGCCGAGATCAGCATGACGACGACGCCCCATCCGACATATTCGATAGGTTGGGGATGGAGAAGCTTCTGGATCGCCTCGAAGATGATCCAACCGGAGGCGACAAAGATCAGGAGCGCCTCGATGGTGCCGGAGATATTTTCTACCTTGCCGTGGCCGAAGGGGTGCTTCGTGTCGGCGGGCAGACTGGAGGTCCTGACGGAAAACAGGGCGATGACGGCAGCCAGGAGATCCACTCCTGAGTGGATCGCCTCGGACATGATGGAGACGGAGCCGATCAGCAGACCCACGACCAGTTTCAACACCACCAGGATGGTGTTGGAAATAACGGACAGTCCTGCCACCCGCATTTTACGGCTCTGCACATCCATATTTTTTATCGCCCTGTAATCACCTGCCGTGAATCTCGTTGCGGTCGCAAATCATCCCCGGCTGAATCAGCACCGGCTCAGTAGCATAACCTCTCGTCCGTGACAACCTGTTTCGTAGAGCGCCGATAAAAAAATCATCCTGCCGGCGTTCGGCGGGAAACGGCCCTCCCCGGCCGGGATAAAGGATGCGGGCGCCGGCCGGGGGTTGGGGATAAAGTTCAGGGACATCTTTCGATTTTTTCAGTAGCGGAACACGGCGACAAGGTCATGCTCATCCGGCATTTCTTCAATGGGCAGCATGAATACCAATCCCCCGTTCAGGAACGTCTGGATGGCGGCAATTTCGAGCAGATCCTCGCTGTCTGGCTCCATCTTCTGGTGCTGTTCGACGGCGCCGCTCTCCCCGTGATAGGATCCCCACTGCTGTCGGCCCGAGGCGACGAAGAGCTGACCGACCCTTCCGTGGTAGGCGGCCGGGATGATCTCTCCGATATCGGCTGAAGTCAGGCCGGTTCCCGAAGATTGCCGGTACTGGGCGAGGGCCTCGCGCTCGGCCTTCTGAAAGAAAGGCCTGACGATCTCCAGCGCAGTACTGTGGAGCGCCTCCGCGCTGATGCCCTTGGGGTTTCCTCCAATTCCTTCCTCTATAAGGTGGGGATAGGTGTTGGCCTCCCGGTAGATGGGGAAGAGGTACTCAACCCCGGCGAGGACGAGGGGCGCCCGTTCGTCCCGGAGGAGGTCGTGCAAACCGCGGTCGATCAGGCGGAAGTATTTGAGGAGGTTATCTTTTGTGTCGTCGATATCCGCGCCATGTCCGGAAACCATGGAAGTGCGGTCGCCGCCCCCGGCGGAGCCGGCACGGAAACGGATCTGTTTTTCCAATGCGTCATATTGGAGCGCTTCGGCAAGACTATTGGGAACCGATTCCAGTTCGATTTCCTGCACGTGATGCGTAGTCCCCTCCAGAATCCGGTTCTCCTTCTGGCTGAGGGCGAGGATATAGAACCGCTTGTCGCCGCCTAGGAGCGGCAGGAGAGGTTTGATATGGAACCGGTCGGCGACCATGATGAGTTCGTCAAAGGTCTCGGGAAGGCAGAAACAGCGGAATAGATCAGCTGCGAGGAAGAGCGCCAGGCCGTCGCTCTGCCGCCGCCAGAACAGGACGTTGCCGGGCAGCGCCTGAGTGGGTTCCAGAAACTTCTTGACTTCCTGAGAACGCAGACCGCCGGCCAGCAGCTTTTCCTCCGCCTTCCGCAGAAGATTTCTGAATCTGATCTGATTCTGCTGGCCCTCTGCGCCGGTGCGGAAGGTGGGCATGAAAATCGAGACACACAATCCCTGCTGTTTTCCCATTAACGTCTTTAATTCATCCTGCGACAATGCGTTCATTGGGCCATCTCCCCTCTTTTTTGTTTAACCCTCCTTAACTTAAGGGTATGCTGAAAGATTATCCGGACGATGACTAAATGGCCGAACCATGCCCTGCCCGAACAAGGCCGGTCGGAAAAGATCGCCGCGCCATTCGAATAAAAGATATAAAATTTGCCGTGACAAAGCAAATAATTTCTTGCCGGCGCCGGTGACAAATGGTACGAAACAATCAACCCATATCCCCCTTGCCGGGAAACCCCGCCCCGCGGGCGGTGAGCTTCACATCCGGCAAAGAGATCGTCAGGAAAACCTGGGAGCAGTATCCGTGACGGATTGGTGCGACTGGAAATGGCAGTTCAGGAATCGTGTCCGTTCCCTGGAGAAATTGGCCCTGGCGCTGGAACGGCCCGTCGCCTCGCTTGCCCCCTGCAGACCCGTGATCAGGAGCTACCCCCTGGCGATCACTCCTTATTACCTGTCACTTCTGGACCCGGCGGATGAAAAAGATCCTCTCCGCCGGCAGTGCTTCCCCGATCCCCGGGAACTCAGCTTTTCCTTAGGAGAGATGACTGATCCCCTCGGGGAAGAGAGGACAATGCTGGTTCCGGGACTGATTCACCGCTATCCCGACCGCTGTCTTGCGATCGTCACCGGCGACTGCGCCGTTTACTGCCGGCACTGCAACCGGAAGAGAATGTGGCGGGAAAAGAAGCCCGGGGGGGTGCGGGAGCGATTGCAGGCGATGGTGGATCATGTGGCCCGGACGCCGTCTATCCGGGAAGTGATCGTCTCGGGGGGAGACCCCCTGCTGATCCCAGAGAGGATGCTGGACTGGTTTTTGGGGGCGCTCCAGGCGGTCCCCCACGTGGAGGTCCTCCGCATCGGCAGCCGGGCGCCGGTCACGCTGCCCATGCGGATCACGCCGGAGCTCTGCGCGATGCTGAAGCGCCATCGGCCG
>JAHJQP010000220.1 GCA_018819165.1 Pseudomonadota bacterium | reverse complement strand
GGATACAGGCAACCGTCACCAGGTCTTTGTAGGAGGAGTTCGTGCAGCTTCCGATGCAGACCTGTTGGACGGAAATGCCGCCGATTTCGCGGACAGTGGCGATCTGGTCGGGGCTGTGGGGTTTTGCGGTAAGCGGAACCAACTCCGATAGGTCGATCTCGACGCTCCTCTGATAGGCGGCGTCCTGATCGGCCTGGATTTCATACCAGTCCTCCTCGCGCTGCTGCGCCTTGAGGAAGCGCCGGGTCATCTCATCGCTGGGGAAGACCGAGGTCGTGACCCCGCATTCCGTTCCCATGTTAGCGATTGTCGCCCTCTCCGGAACGGTCAGCGTCGAAAGACCTTCCCCGCCGTATTCCAGGATGCACTCTACGTTACCCTTGGTGGTGAAGATCTCCAGAACCTTGAGGATGATGTCTTTTGCGGAGATCCAGGGGCGGAGCCGGCCGGTCAGATTAACCCGAATGACCTGCGGGCAGGTGATGTAGAACGGTTCCCCTGCCATCGCCAGGGCGACGTCGAGTCCGCCGGCGCCGACGGCGATCATGCCCAGAGCGCCGCCCGTCGGCGTGTGGCTGTCGGCGCCGATGAGGGTCTTTCCGGGTTTGCCGAAGCGCTCCAGATGGACATGGTGGCAGATGCCGTTGCCCGCCCGCGACAGGACAATCCCGTGCTTCCGGGCGATGCCGGTCAGGTAGATGTGGTCGTCCGGGTTTTCGAAGCCGATCTGCAAGGTGTTGTGATCTATGTAGCTGACGGAGAGTTCGGTCCTGACCCGCGGCACGTTCATCGATTCGAACTGCAGATAGGCCATGGTTCCCGTGGAGTCCGGCGTCAGGGTCTGATCGAGATGGATGGCGATCTCCGTACCGGGGATGAATCGGCCGGTGACGAGATGCCCTTCGATGATCTTTTCGGTGATGGTTTTACCCATAATTTTCCCTTATTCTGAATTTTTAAGACTGGAGCGGGCCTTTGCGAGGGGCTGAAAAAAATTCCTGAACCCCGACGAGGTCATGCTTCTGAGCCGCTACTCCTTCGGCAGAAGGATGATTGCGATCCGCCTGTTTTTGGCCCGCCCCTCGGGGGTCTCGTTGTCGGCAACCGGCTGGTACTCGCCGAAGGCCGCGGCCGACAGGAGTGCCGGATCGAGCCCCTCCTTTTCCAGATATCGGGTGATGTTGATCGCTCGTGCTGCGGAGAGCTCCCAATTGGTCGGATAACGCTTCGCAAGGATTCCCCCGATCGGCACGTTGTCCGTGTGACCCTCGACGCGGATGATCTTGTCCGTGACGGTTTTGAGGATCTCGACCACCCTTTTAAGCACCTCCAACCCCTCCGGCTTGACCTCCGCCCGCCCGGAATCGAAAAGGATTTTATCCAGCACATCCACCGTCAGTTTTCCCTTGAGTTCGGTGATGGTGATCTGTCCCTGTTCGACCTCTTCCGTCATCTCGTTGAGAAGGTCTTCGTAGGTCCGACTTACGGTCTGGACCTCTTCCTCCTTTGTCTTTTTAAGAAGCGCGATGCTTTCCCGGAGCATCTGCTTGTCACCCTCGAGTTCGGCGTTCTTGTACTTGAGCTCTTCGATGGTCCGAGTCGTTTCGACGATGGTCCGGGCCAGTTCCTCTGTTTTGGCGACGAGTCGGGCGTCAAGGTCGTTACTGTCCGCCGTCAGATTGTTCTTTTCGGCCGTGAGCTTTTCCTTTTCGACGCTCAGGCGGTCGATCCCCTCCTTGAGTCCGGCATTCTCTTGCGTCATGGCAAAGAGCTGCCTCTGCAGGGTGTCTGCCTCGGCCTGCTTCTGAAGATAATCGCTCTTGGCAACGCAGCCGCCCAGTATGAGAAGGGCAGCGGCAACCGTCAGAAAACGAAAGAATGGGTGCAACATGGTTTCCTCCTTTCCGGTTTCCCGGTGCTGAAGCCACCCGTTTGGAGAAGACGGCATTTCTGCTCGGAAGATGTTCCGCCGCGACAGTTAAGACCACCCGGATGGCTTCTTTCCGCTTGGCGGCGTAACCCTGATTAAGGGGAAATGGTTATAAGGTTATGGGGGCAAGAAATCAACTAAAAAATGGCCCTGGGGAAGTACGAAGCCCTCACGGAGCGGCAGGAGGGTAGCATCCAACGACTATCTATATGCCCCCATCGCTGCCTTTGAGGCGGACGGCCCGGACGAAACGCCTGTTGTAATAAGGCTCATTGAGGCTGTCGACACGGACCCCCCGTTTTCGCGAGGCGGCATGGAGGAATTTGTTGTTGCCGATATAGATGCCGACATGACCGAAAGACCGTCTCGTATTGAAGAAAAGGAGATCCCCCTCGACCAGTTCTTTCCGCGAGACCCGCATTCCGAGGCGGGACTGCTCGAAGGCGGTCCGCGGGAGATCGATATTGAAGGTAGCGTAGATCTTCTTTACCAGGCCGGAGCAGTCGATGCCCTTAAGCGAGAATCCGCCCAGGCGGTACGGGGCGCCGAGGAATCCCAGGGCGGCCTTGACGAGAAGTTTGGGCTCTTCGGGACTGCTCCACATGCCCAGGAGGGCCAGGCTATCCTTTTTATGCCGCTCCACCTCCGCCTGCGCCTCTTCAGTGACGGGCCCTTCGCCGGAGCCTGCCGCTGCGAGCTCGGGATTCACGGTGCTTTTGGGATATTCAACCGGGGTCGTGGCCGTCGGGGGTGCGGATTTCTTCAGGGCAATCTTCTGGCCGATCTTCAGGACGTTGCTGCGGAGGCGATTGATCTCCTTTAGCTCGGAGACGGAGACGCCTTGCTTCCGGGCGATGCCGTAGAGTGTGTCTCCCTTTCGGACTTTGTAGGTATTATGCGCCAGCCCTTCCCGGCAAAAGCCCATCGACGCAAACAGGACGGCAAGTGCCATCCCCAGGAAAATCCGCCGTTTCATCATGAAGCAACTCCTCGCTGTTATCGGGGGGCCCCCCACTTTGGCAACGGTGCACAGAATTTACCGAGTGAAGAAAAACTGCACACGGCAACCGAAGTCGTTATTTAGCGGAATGTATTCGGGAAGTCAAACTAAAATTTAACGAGGCCGTACCCAGAGCATGGCTTTTATACTTGGCCGGACAGAGGACCGTCAGGAGGCGATCGTCTGAATGAAGAGCATTGCGCCGATCAGGATGAGAAGGATATGAACGTACTGATCGAAGCGCCCCTGCGGGATCAGGCGGTTGACGCGGTTGCCGATCCATATGGACAGGAGAACCGCCGGCAGGGAGAGGAGGAAATGCCATCCGACCGT
>JAHJQP010000219.1 GCA_018819165.1 Pseudomonadota bacterium | reverse complement strand
GTGCACATGACCGTCAGGTGAAACGTTGGCTGCGTTTCGTGGAAGCGGACCTCAACGAGCTGTTCCCTGAGCGTTCGCACCATGCGTTTGAGGGTTTCCGCATCAACAACGATATCGAAGTCTTCCGTTTCTTGGGAGATCAGACCGATATCGTGCTCAGCGGAAGAGAGCCGCGCAGTCACCTCCGCGATGTTTTCCGGTCTGAAGTTATCCCAGCCGGTCCAGACCCCCTGCGGCGGGATGATTTGGGGGAAATAGTGGAATTCATCGCTCCAGCAACACACCGGGAAGGTTTTTCCGAGGTAATCAAACACCTCTTTGGCGACCGCATTGAGCTTGTCTTTCGATCGGGGTCTCCGGTCTGACTGGTGATCTTCCAAGAAAACAACCCCCCTTGGGCCATCCTGGTTACCGCCTGCCCGCCGAATGAATCCATGCACCCGGCGGGCCTTGGGAGAACAGCCCGTTCCGTTGCGGATGCGGCCCCCGAAGCAAGAAATTCTTTTGACGAGGATTCGCGCGCCTTGGGTGGTCCGACTATATGAAGCGGGCGTGTTCGTGTCAAGAATATTAAGTCATCCCCATATTGAGCCGGGAGAGACTGAAGGAGTTTATAAATCTGAATTTTATCTCAAAAAACCTTCATGTCAAAAAAATATGTGGCGAATGTATGTGAACAGTCGAGACAAAGGGCAGCCAGCGCAAAATTTACTTGACTTTCAGGATTCGATGGCATATGAAAGCGCCGAAGCGGGAATTTAAGGTCAATTGCTCCGCTATACAAATGTGCTAAAGTGCCGGAAAAATGATCATCAGCCCGCGCTTTGGCGCGGGTTTTTTTATAAGGAGAAAACGCATGCAGATTTCATCGGAAAGCATCAAGGTTGGACATCCGGATAGCGTCGCGGATATGATTGCAGCCCACATCATCGCCGCCATCCTGGACCAGGAACATAAAAATGGTATGGACATCAACACCATGCCCCACTGCGGCGTCGAGGTCTTCCTCGGCAAGGGGCTCTGCGTCGTCGGCGGCGAAGTCAGCACGAGGGCCTGGATCGACCTGGACAAGTGCGTCCGGGAAACAGTCCTCGGCCTCGGCTACAACGACGCGGCGATCGGCCTGAACGGCAACTCCCTCGGCGTGCTCAACGCCATCATTCCCCAGTCGCCCGACATCAATATGGGGACGCGGGCGGACGCCGGCAAGCACAAGGAGATCGGCGCCGGTGACCAGGGGATCATGTACGGATTCGCCTGCGATGAGACCCCGGAGCTCCTGCCGCTCACCTACGTCCTCGTCAACCGGATGATGCGGGCGTTTGAGAGCTGCGGCGACCCGATCTTCGCCCCGGACGGCAAGGGGCAGGTCTCGGTCGACTACGACGACGAAACGGGAGCCCCGGTCCGGCTGGCCAAGGTTTTAATGTCGAACGCCATCGACTACCGCTACGTGAAGGGAAATGATCATTGCGCCATCGAAAGTAAGGCCAGGAAGATCGCCTTCGACTGTCTTAAGGACTGGGTCGACAAGAAAACGGATTTTCTCTTCAACCCGACCGGGGAGTGGCAGGCGTTCAATTCGTGCAGCGCGGCCGATTCCGGTGTGACCGGTCGAAAGTTAGTCGTCCAGTTCTACGGCGGTTACCCCGGCGCCCAGCCCGGCGGCGGCGCCGTCGTCAACAAGTCGCCGGAAAAGGTGGACTGCTCCGCCGCCTTTGGGTCGCGTTACGTCGCCAAGAATATCGTCGCCGCCGGCCTGGCCAAAAAGTGCTCGGTGCAGCTCGCCTACGCGATCGGCATCGCCAAGCCCTTCTCGATCTATGTGAATACCTTCGGCACGGGCAAGATCGCCGACAAAAGTTTGGCGAAGATTATCGAGAAACTCTTCGACCTCACGCCGGCAGGGATGATCCAGCGCTTCGACCTCCTAAACAGCGATCTCTACCGGCGGCTCCCGCGGACCCTCTTCCTCGACGACTATCCCTGGGAGAAGACGGACATGGTGAAGGCCTTGAAGAAGGAGGCGCGAAAGTAACCGGATCGATCCGCGCCCGGAGGGTCAGGCGGGAAAGAGCCATCCCTGAAACTGCGCATCGCGTCCGGAGGTGATCGCCGCCATTCGTTCGGATAGCCTCCGCGTGACCGGTCCGGGAACCTCCTCCAGGATCCGTTCTCCCACCTGCCGGACCGGGAGAAGTTTGTTGACCGTTCCCGAAAAGAAGATCTCCTCCGCCTCATTCAGAGCCCCCGGGTCCAGACGACCGGCAAAGGTCCCGATCCCCATCGTCTCCGCCACCGTAAGGAGGGTCTTGCGCGTGATGCTGTTCAGGATTGTCCCCAGGGACGGCGTGAGCAGACGGCCCTCCCGGACCAGGAAGAGGGATTCGGTCCCGCCCTCGGCGAGACAGCCCTGCGTATCGAGCAGTATGGCATAATCGAACCCGAGATTCCGCGCCTCCGTCCTGGCCACGATCCCGTTCATATAATTGGCCGCCACCTTGGCCTCGATGGGAACGGTCTGCGGATCGAGCCGCCGCCACCGCGAGACGAAGGCGGTCACGCCGCGCTCGTCCGTTTGCGTCGTTTCTCCGAGATCTTCCGCCGGATCGAGGACGAGGATGGCCACCTGAAACCGCTTCCGGGAAGGGAGGATACTGAAGACGATCTCGGGATAAAAGCCCATCATCTTGATCACCCCGCTTTTCAGCCCGTTGCGCCTGATCGTCTCCAGGACGGCCTCATGCAACTCCCCCGTGGTGAGGGGCGGCTCCATTTCGAGCAGGGATGCCGATTTCCGGAAACGGGTGACGTACTCATCCAGGCGAAAGACAGCCGGGCCGGCCGGGGTCTCGTGAAATCCGATCACCTCGAAGATCGCCGACCCCCTCCCAAAGCTGTGACTCATGATATGGACATTCGCCTCATCCCAGGAGCGATACTCCCCGTTGAGATACACCACGCGTTCATTCAACATCCTTAAACCTCCTCAAGGCTCCGCCGCAGCAGAAGGCGGCAGCAGTTCATAATATTACCCGGTGTGTACAGGGACAATTCCTCCCGATAGAAATCGGCGAAGATCTGCGAGACGATGGTCTCCTCATCCCCGGGAGACTCCCTCCGAGAACCCGGATCAGCCCGGAAAGGGGTTGAGAAAAATGGTGGTATTTTTTTTTATTTCTGCTATCCATAGGCGGCGCGTTAACGGGATGATTTCGATGGCGCGCACTCTATCAGAAGAGCGGGAGGATTACAAACTTTTGAACGTTTGTCCGGACGGAAAAAACGAACCCCTCATCATATTGGAGGGCGTAACACTGCGCATCGGGTCGGAGATGCTCCTCCCCGGGACCTCCTGGGAGATCCGCACGGGCGAAAACTGGGCGATCCTGGGACCCAACGGATCGGGAAAATCGGCGCTGGCCAGGGCCATCAAGGGCGACGTTCCTCATGTCCGGGGGAAACTGATCCGCCATGGGCTGGAAGCCCGGGGAGAGAGGATCGGTTACGTCTCCTGCGAACTCCAGGAGCAGATCCTTTTACGCGAAGATCGTCTTGAGGAGGCCCGTTTTTTCAGCGGCAAAAGAGGGCACGCACTCACGGCGGGGCAATTGCTCCTGGAAAACGATGGGGATCGGATCGCCTTTGACCGCCTGGTGGACACCCTGAAACTTCGCCCCCTGCTCGGACATGGCATCCGAACCCTATCCAATGGGGAGATACGGAAGCTCCTCATCGCCCGTGCCCTGCTCCCTTCTCCGAAGATACTGATCCTGGACGAGCCGTTCGCCGGTCTGGATGCCGGCAGCCGAAAATCTCTGGCCGCGTCCATCACGGAACTGATGAAAAAAGGAACGCAGGTGATTCTCGTTACGCACCGGATTGAGGAGATCATCCCGGGCATCTCGCACCTGCTCGTCATCCGGAACGGCCGGGTCGCCCATGCCGGAAGGCGGAGCGAAGTCATGACACCCGCACGGGTGAAATCGCTTTCCGGGGGCGGGAAGCCGCTTCCAGAAAGCCCTCTGCCGACCCCGGACATATGCACCGCAACGGAAGCGCTCACCGGTCCCCTTGTGGAGATGAAGAACATCCACGTGGCCTTCGGGGATCTCGTCGTCCTGCAGGATCTGAACTGGACCGTCCAGCGCGGAGAACACTGGGCC
>JAHJQP010000040.1 GCA_018819165.1 Pseudomonadota bacterium | reverse complement strand
CTGACGGACAGCTTGATTCCGCTGCCCGTTCTCACCCTCTCCTTTCCGGCGGATGTGGAGCCGGCCGAGCTGGCCTATGCGGAAAGCTTCATGTTCATCTCCTTTATGATCAACAAGGTCGGCCGGGAGGCCTTTCACCGCATGATCCGGGACTATACCCGCTATGGGGACCTGGAAGGGGCGCTCCGGCGGGGGACGGGGATGACCCTCGCCGATCTGGAGGAGCGGTGGCTGGTCTATCTCAAGCTCCGCGTCTCCTGGATACCGATCATCACCAGCATCTCCACGCTCTGGTTTATTGCGGCGCTGATCTTCATCTACGGGTACATGCGGAAGAAACGGCAGGCGGAACGGCGGCTGAGAGAAATGGCGGAGGAAGAGGAGATCGAATAGCGACTTGATTGCACGACCGAATGGGGGTAGGATGGCGCCTGAAAACGTCATGGGGGAAGAGATGAAATCGTATCGCGATCTGGTGATGAGATGTCCGCGTCTCGGCGGCGAGGTTCCATTTTCCTACTGCGAACGGGAGGCGGGTGATCTTCCCTGTCGTCAGGTCGTGCGCTGCTGGGAGGCCGGTTTCCCGGTGGAGACCTGCCTGCGTGAAACCATGACGCCGGAGGCGTGGGAGCGCTTTTGCGGGCAGGTCCCGAAGGACCGGATGACGATGCTGATCGATCTTGTCGAGGCTGCGAAGCGGCGGCGGAAATAAGAAGGAACAGGATCATCATCTTAGAAAATTAGGGTTGTCCTTCCCCTGGCGGAGAGGGGCAATGGGGCGCGGGAGAGTGATTTCCGCAGGCGGTTTTCATCGGTGCAGCCGGGGCGGAAATTCAGGTGTAGAGAGATGGATCTTTTCGATCAGCAGGATGGGAAGAGCGACAACCGGCCGCTGGCCGACCGGATGCGCCCCCGGAGCCTCGACGAATACGTGGGCCAGGATCACCTCCTCGGCGCGGACAGCCTCCTCAGGCGCGCCGTGGCGGAAGACCGGCTCTTCTCCGTCATCTTCTGGGGGCCGCCCGGCTCGGGGAAGACGACGCTTGCCCGGATCATGGCCCAGGAGACGAAGTCCCACTTCATCAGCTTTTCCGCGGTCCTCGCCGGCGTGAAGGAGATCCGGGGCGTCGTCGAAGAGGCCACCGAGCTGTGGCGCCATCAGCGGAGAAAGACGATTCTGTTTGTGGACGAGATCCATCGCTTCAATAAGGCGCAGCAGGATGCCTTCCTCCCCCACGTGGAGAGCGGCCTGATCACCCTGATCGGCGCCACGACGGAAAATCCCTCCTTCGAGGTGATCGCGCCGCTCCTCTCGCGGATGCGCGTCCTGACCCTCAAGCCGTTTACGGAGGAGGACCTCTCCGGGATCGTCCGACGCGCCCTTGCGGACAGTGAAAGGGGGCTGGGCGGTCTCGGTCTCGAGATCGAACCGGAGGCCCTCTCGCACATCGTCTGGTCGGCCGACGGGGACGCCCGATCCGCCCTGAACAGCCTCGAAGCCGCGGCGTCGGTCATGGACAACTCGGGAGAGACGGGCCGGCGGATCACCCGGGCCTTCGTCGAGGAGGCCATCCAGAAAAAGGCGCTCCAGTACGACAAGAGCGGAGAGGAGCACTACAACCTCATCTCGGCCCTCCACAAGAGCCTCCGGGGGAGCGACCCCGACGCGGCCCTCTACTGGCTCGGCCGGATGCTGATGGCGGGCGAAGACCCCCTCTACCTCGCGAGGCGTCTGGTCCGCTTTGCCTCCGAGGATGTAGGGAACGCCGATCCGCGGGCACTCACGGTGACCATTGATGCGATGCAGGCCTACCACTTCCTCGGCTCGCCCGAGGGGGAGCTGGCCCTCGCTCAGGCGGCCGTCTACCTGGCCACGGCGCCGAAGAGCAATTCGCTCTATACCGGATACGGCAGGGTACGCCAGACCATCGAGAAGACGGGGACCCTGCCGGTGCCGCTCCATATCCGGAACGCGCCGACGAAACTGATGAAGGAGATGGATTACGGCAAGGGCTACCTCTATGCCCACGATTTCGCCGATGCCTATATTCCCCAGGAATATCTTCCCGATGAGCTACGGGGGAAGGGGCCTCAGTTCTATCGGCCGACGGACCGGGGGTATGAGAAGATCATCGGGG
>JAHJQP010000218.1 GCA_018819165.1 Pseudomonadota bacterium | reverse complement strand
TTCATCCCGCATTCAACGAGGTGCCCCGAATGGTCATAGTGTTGATTTGTATTTGCAACTGAGTGAGTGAGGAAGTAATCCTCCGAATCCGCCCTCGAAATTTTTTTCGAGCTGCGTTCATCGTCAGAATCGCCTCGTTCACGGATGACTGACGATCTTTATGTTGACGGTCACATTCCCATCCGGAACGGAAAGGTGGTTCTTTTCCAAGTTAACCCTGCCGATCGCTTCGAGTCAATCCAGGAACGTGGCGACGCTCTGCGCTGCCATTTCAGCCTTCAGGAATTCTCCTCCCTCGCGATGCCGCCTCTCGATGATTCGGGCGTTGACCTGACCGAGGCGCTCTTCGATCTCCCAGATGGCGACGTACGTATCCCTGAGACGTAGATTACAAGGACAGCGACGAGAAGCGTGGCCAGGACCTGGATGGGAATCTTGATATGCAGCGGGGACAGGAGGCGCGGGGCTTTCTGGCGGCCCGGGACGCCGGCTTTCAGGCAAGCCCGTGGAGGCTCATCGTTTTCCCTCCGGCTCCCTCTCCACCGGGAAGTCCTATTCTGCTTCGGATCTGAGCCGAATGATCTCCATGCGGTTGTTTGCCTCCGGGTGTTTCGAGGAAGGCCCCTCGGTCAGGATCACAAGATTTCCCTCCACCTCATGGGCCCGCAACCATTCCCTTACATAAGAATTCCAGTCTTTGGGGTGATCAGGCTCGTACACCGGGTATACCCCGCTGCTGAACAGGAGTCTCTGGCAGGTCGCCTCCTGGGAACTCACCCCTATGATCCACACCGGCAGCTTGAAGCGGGCGATGGAGCGGGCAGTTTGGCCGCTGTGGGTGGGAACAAATACGGCTGCCGGGGAGATGCGCTCCAGGGCCGTCTCAACACTCAAAGCGATCAAATCCGTCATGCTGACCGAGATATCTTTGCCGCGGTTTCGAAGAGCTTCCTTGAGACCGTGGCGGGAGCGGTGCGGTTCCGTCGCCGCGGCAATCTTCGCCAGCATCGCGACAACCTCCACCGGATATTTGCCCATAGCCGACTCTTCCGAGAGCATGACACAGTCCGTGCCATCGAGCACCGCATTGGCCACATCGGTTGACTCCGCCCGGGTAGGGCGCCGGTTATCCGTCATGGACTCCAGCATCTGCGTGGCGGTGATGACGGGTTTCCCCACTCTGTTTGCGCTGTGTATGAGCCGCTTCTGAACAAGGGCAATCTGCTCAATCGGTATCTCTACCCCGAGGTCTCCACGTGCGACCATGATGCCGTCTGCCGCTGCGAGGATATCGTCCATGTGTTCCAAGGCCCTGGAGCGTTCAATTTTCGCAATGATGAAAGGGTGGTAACCCAGTGCGGCCGAGGACTCCCGTACGGCAATAATATCCGCAGCGCTCTCAACGAAGGACTGGCTGATCGCGTCCACCCCCTGTTCGAAGGCAAATTTCAGGCATTCGCGGTCGCGCTCGGTGAAGGCGCTGATCCCGAGGTCGATGCCGGGCAGGTTGAGGCCCTTGTGAGAGCGCAATTCCCCCCCCACCAGGACCCGGCAGGCGACATCCTGACCCTCCACGGTTATGGTTTCGAGCTGGATGAGGCCATCGTTCAAAAACAGGGTGTCTCCGGGCCGGAGCGCCTGGGGGAGACGGGCAAAACTCACCGAAACCCGTTCGGCATCTCCTACAATGTCCCGGGTCGTAAGGGTGAACAAGGCGTCCGGCTGCAACTCAACGGGCTCATCAGTTAGTCGGCCAATCCTCATCTTCGGACCGGGCAGGTCGGCCATAATGGCGATTGGCCGTCCCACCGCGCGGGCTGCAGTACGGAGTTTGTCGATCGCCTGTTTGTGGCCATCGAAATCGCCGTGCGCGAAATTGATCCGGGCCACATTCATCCCGGCCTTTATCATCTCTTCCATGACTTCCCGCGACTCCGATGCCGGTCCGATGGTGGCCACAATTTTGGTTTTCTGTTCCAGAAGCTTCATGATGACTTTCTCCTCTCCGGACAAGATCTGCCCGTGACGTTCGCAGCTTCATGATACTACAAAAATAGGTATGCACCAACCATTCGTTCGGCCTCTATGCAGAGATTTCGGTTGAAATTACTTTTTCCTTCGGAGAGCTTGGGTGGTCTGGTCTTGGCGCTGGAGAAAGAGGAATGCCGGGCCGCCCACATCAAGGGGCAGGGCGGCGCCGGCGGTCAGGTTTCGCTAATTGATGATCATTCGTATCTTTCCCAAAAGGAGATCTGGTCAAGGGGTTTTCTGGGTCTCGGATCGGGTTCCTCATCAGGATATCCTAAAGGAATCAGATCATGCACAAAAAGAATATTCGGCAAGTTCATGACCTTGTGAATATCTTTGGCAGACATAGCCCCCACCCAACAGGTACCTAAACCCAGATTTACGGCCTCCAGGGTCATATAAGCGATGGCGATCATGATCTGTTCGCCTGCCTTTATGGTCATGACCTGTTCACCCAGGCGATAGGGCGCAAAGAGATCGCTCTCTAAGACCACGTTGTCCAGGATATCGTCCGTCCAATTCAGGGCGCCGACTTCCATAAGCTGCTTCAAAGATTGTCTTTGCATCTTGCGGGAGAAGGCCTCAACCAAGCCGCAGCAGACAATCACGACCGGGGCATCACGCACCACCGCTTGTCCACCGGCAGCGGTCGCCAATTCTTCTTTCTTGGTCTTATTAACCGTCTCATAATTGTCTTGACATGATTTGAGGAAAGTGTTATACTTGCATTCATGAAAACTACAACAACTATGGATGCAAGAAAGTTGAGTCATTCGATGCTGACCGAATTGCGGAAACGTGGGGTGACGA
>JAHJQP010000039.1 GCA_018819165.1 Pseudomonadota bacterium | reverse complement strand
CGCTGGGGCGGGAACACCGACGCTTCGCTCTCTGTTGAGCAGATGAACCGCCACGACGCCTACAAGGACCGGCTCCGGACGATAGAGATCCGGGCTCGCCGGAAGATGAACGGGGTGAAGGGATGGAGATCCTGATCCGGCAATGGCGGAGGGAGGATCTGTGCGGAAGGCGGGGGCGAGGATCATTCATCGGGAGATTGGATCGTGGCAATAAACGATGGGATATCCGCTGAATTGAGGCGGAGACTGTATGCGGTTTTCCCGGAGGAGGGAGAAGCCTCCCTCCTTGCCGATCAGGTCGCGGGGCTTCTCGCCCGTCAGAAGGAGTCGTGGCCGGCGCTTGACGCGGGCTGCGCCGCCCTTAAAGCGGTCCGGGTGCGAGAGATCTGCGGCGACGGACTGGCCGTGAAGGTCCAGTTCAATCCGCAACGGATCGTGAGCATGAGCGCACCTGTCGATCCGGAATCCATCCGGAGGCGTCCCTGTTTTCTGTGTCCTGAAAACCTCCCCGTGGAACAGCGGGCGATTCTCTACCGGGGAGAGTATCTCATCCTGTGCAATCCCGCGCCGATCTTTCCGGGGCACTTGACGATTGTCCACATCCGCCATCTCCCCCAGTCACTTCCGGACTACCTTGGGATCTTTCTTCGGCTGGCGGAGGACTTCGGTCCCCGGATGACCGTTTTCTACAACGGGCCGCATTGTGGCGCCTCGGCGCCCGATCACCTCCACTTCCAGGCTGTAGCCGCCGGTTTCATGCCGGTGGAGGAAGAGGTGCGCGATCTCCGGAATCGGGCGAGGGTCTTGCGGCGAAACGGCGTCACCATCTGCCGCACAGAAGGGCTGGGGCGGGGCGCTCTCGTGATCGTGGGGGAGAATGAGGCGGGCGTGACGGCGGCGGTCGGGGAGATCCTCCGGGAGCTCGGCCGCCTGACCGAATCCGCCTTCGAACCGATGCTGAACGTGCTTTGTACCCATACCGGAGAATTCTGGCGCCTGATCCTCTTCCCCCGGCTCAAGCACCGGCCGGACGCCTATTTCCGGGAAGGGGAGGCAAGTCTCCTCGTCAGTCCCGGCGCGGTAGATATGGGCGGCCTCCTCATCACCTCCCGGGAAGAGGATTTCCGGGCGATGAATCCGGAACTCGTCCGGGGGATCTTCCGGGAAACGGCCTTTGACGACGCCAAGATCGACGCCCTGCTCGATCTTCTCTGAAGCCGCTGATAATCAGCGTCCCGCGTCCGGGGCGATAACCCGCCCGACGATGATCCCCGTCCGGAAACGCCGCTCCTGGAGATAGCGGCAGAGGGTGATATCCGACAGGACGACACTTCCCGCCGCGCGCGATGCATGGAGGAGATATAGCCCCCTCCGGTCGCGGACGGCAAATCCCGCGTGGATGACGTCGATCCCCTCCTCATCCGTCGCGATCGCGACGATGTCGCCTTTCTCGATCCGCTTTTCAATTTTTTTCAGTTCCGCCTTCGGAACATAATGGAGCGTCCGCCGGGAACAGGCAGCCTCCACGATTCGCATCCGCCGGAAGGCGGCCGTGTCCCGGAGCGGCGGGTGGTCATCCCGGTGGTCCGTCAATTCATGCAACGCCTTCCGGAAGGGAATGCCGCCGCTCTCCGCGGTGATGTCCCGGGCGATGCCTTTGCGCCCGTTGTCGTGGAGCCAATCGGTGAAGTAATGGAGGCGGGAGGGGTAGCCGTTGCAACGCCCTCCTCGGTAGCGGATCCTCTCCAGGGATGCGACGTAATCGGCGAAGTCCGTTTTGCCGGTGCGGATCAGGCAGGCCATGACGACGACAGCCTCGATGAACGTGACGCAGTCGAAGGCGCGCAGATTAACGACGAGCTCCTCCGGTCCTTCCCGCTCCAGAGTTCCGGCCTCATAGGGAACGCCGAGGAACTGACGTCCCACCGACACGATGAGCCGGGGAAGGGGTTTCGCGTGGTCTCCACGCTCACTTGCCGATCTAAGCAGCACCTCGCAGATCTCACGGTCTTCAGGGCAACAGATCATGGTGTCTCCTGGAATCTTCATGCGGCCTTCGCCGGGGCGCTGGACATTTTTCGACCGTGCGCATCCTCGCTTCGCTAAACGGAAAATTAGGGACAGCTCCCTATTTTCCCTTGGAAAATAGGGAGCTGTCCCCATTTTCCTGAAAGGCGCTCCGCTGCGGTGGCTCGGTGCCCGAAAAATCTCCAATGCACCCCTCCCGAAGCCCCGCATTCGATTCCCAGCAATCCCATATCACAAAATTCCTTGTCGCGGGTCGGAAAAATTCGGGGAACAATTTCCCGATTTCCGAAGGGGCGATTCGATAAAAAAGCAGTGGAAATTATCTGCGATATTCGTTAAGGGAAGAAACTGTCGCACACAGGAGGGATAGAATGAAACCGATCGGCGAGCCATATCGATTCCACGGGGCCTCGAAGTACGTCCTTGACGACGAACTGGCCAAGATCGTGAATGTCTCCATGGCCCTGGAGATGCCGCTACTACTCAAGGGAGAACCGGGCACTGGCAAGACGATGCTCGCGTACGCGATTGCCGAGAGCCTGGCGATGCCGCTGATCGTCCTGAACGTGAAATCCAGCATGAAGCTCTTAGACGCCCTCTACCAGTACGACACCCTCACCCGCCTCAACGACAGCCGCTTCGGGGATTCCAAGCGGGATGTGAGCAACATCGAAGAGTACATCCGGATGGGTAAGATCGGCCAGGCCTTCGTCTCCGACTGCCGGACGGTGCTCCTGATCGACGAGATCGACAAGGCGGACACGGACTTCCAGGACGACATGCTCGACGTCCTCGACCAGATGCAGTTTGATATCATGGAGATCGACAAGACGGTCACGGCGAAGAACCGCCCCGTGATCATCATCACCTCCAACGCGAAGAAGGACCTCTCCGATCCCTTCCTCGGCCGGTGCAACTTCCACCACATCGCATTTCCCGATCCGGAGATGATGCGGATGATCCTGAACGTCCATTTCCCGGATCTCTCCGAGGAGCTGGCCAGGGCCTCTCTCCTTACCTTCTACCGCCTCCGGGAGTTCCGGGGGATCGAGAAGAAACCGGCCACCCGGGAACTGATCAACTGGGTCCGCGCCCTCCAGTCCGACCCCGATTTCGTTGTGAAGACGCTCGAGAACGGCGAGATCCCCTATCTCGGGGTGCTCTTCAAGAAAAGCCTGGATTTGAACCTCGCGCTTCAGCAAGCGGGACGCGCCCGCAAGTAGGGGGAATGCCTTGTTTGTCCAATTTTTCTATATGCTTCGGGAACGAGGGGTTCCCGTCACTCCCACCTCCTTTCTACGCCTGCAGAAGGCCCTCTCCCTCGGGGTGATCGGTTCCATCGACGACTTCTACACGGCGGCCCGCTCCATTCTCGTGAAGAGCGAACGCTACTTCGACACCTACGACCAGGTCTTCGCCCACTATTTCCGGGGGGCGACGATCTTGGAGATGGAGGATGTCGAGCTGACCGATATCGCGAAGGCGCTCCTCGAAGAATGGTTGAAGCATCCGCAGGAGATGGCGGAGGCGCTCGGCCTCGACGAGGAGCAGCTCAGCCGGTACACGCCTGAGGAGCTGATCCGGTATTTCCTTGACCGGCTGAAGGAGCAGAAGGAGGCGCATCACGGCGGGAACCGTTGGATCGGGACGGGGGGGACCTCCCCCGTCGGTCATTCGGGCGACCACCCCGGCGGGATGCGCGTGGGCGGAACCTCCCGGAACAAGTCGGCGGTGAAGGTGGCGATGGAGCGGCGGTACCGGGACTACAGCCAGGAGGGACCCCTCACCGAGATCCAGATGAGCGAGGCCCTCAAGAGGCTCCGGCGGATGATTCCCCACGGTCCGCGGGACGTCGTCAACGTGGATAAGACGATATATGAGACGATGCGGAATGGAGGGGAGATTTCGATCGTCTTCGATCGCCGCCTGAGCGACCGCCTCAAGGTCATCCTGATGATCGACAACGGCGGCTGGTCGATGGACCCCTACATCGGGATCGTCCAGACGCTGTTCAACTACGCCCGGTCCCAGTTCAAGGACCTCAAGATCTACTATTTTCACAACACACTCTACAGCAGCATCTGGCTCGATCCGCAGCGGCACCTCAGGCCGGAGGCGATCGAGGAGTTCACACGCCGGGATCCGGAGACCCGCCTCATCATCGTGGGTGACGCAGCGATGGCCCCCTACGAGCTGACGGGGGCGAACGCCGCCATCTACGTCGGGCAGAAGGAGAGTCGGACCAGCGAAGAACGCCTGAAATTCCTCGCCAGGACCTTCCGGCATGCCGTCTGGTTGAACCCCCAACCGGAGTCGAGCTGGGGCTATACCTGGACCATCGGCGCGATCTGGAAGATCTTCCCCATGTTCGAACTCACCCTCGACGGCCTGGAGAAGGCGGTTCAGCACCTGATGAAGCGGCATTAATGACGTAAAAAAGTTCTTGACAGAACCTGCGGATGTGTTATGAAAGCGCAAAACGTAATACGGTGAGCTGAAGATGTCGGAACTGGTTCGTTTCGGGGTTTCCCTGGAAAAAACTCTCCTGGACAGGTTCGATGTCCTGATCCGGGAAAAACAGTACACCAACCGCTCGGAGGCTCTGCGGGACCTGATCCGCCGGGAGCTGGTCCATCGGGAATGGCAGGAGGGCAAGGATGTAGCGGGCGCCATCACCCTCATTTACGACCATCACAAGCGGGACGTCATGAGCAAGGTGACGGACACCCAGCACGCGTTCCAGGAGGCGATCATCTCCACCCAGCACATCCATCTCGATCACCACAACTGCCTGGAGATCGTGGCCGCGCGGGGGAAGGCGGAAGAGGTCCAGAAACTGGCCGACGCGCTTCGGTCCATCAAGGGGGTTCGCCACGCGACCCTGAGCATGTCCAGCACGGGGCGGGAGATCGAGTAACGGTATTATTTTTTTGTCCGGGCGTGTTACGAATTAAGTATTCATAACATGAGTCCTGTTCCGGAATGGATTTCTGCCGGATAAACAGGTAACCACCCGTCGGGAAAATGGCAGATGACTTTTTATTTCCCCGGGTATTTGAGGAGGTGAGACGACCATGCACATGGCAGATGCTTTACTCTCCCCCGCCGTGGGGACGACATTGTGGGTCGGAACGGTCGCGGTAGGCGGATATGCCTCGAAGAAACTGAAAGCACAGATCGACGACAGGATGATCCCTTTGATGGGCGTCCTTGGCGCCTTTATTTTCGCGGCACAGATGATCAATTTCACGATTCCCGGGACAGGATCGAGCGGACACCTGGCAGGCGGGATGATTCTGGCCATCATCCTCGGTTCCCATGCAGCCTTTCTCGTTATGGCCTCGGTCCTGACGGTCCAGGCGCTCTTCTTCGCTGACGGCGGACTGCTTGCCCTCGGTTGCAATATCTGGAACCTGGGCGTCTATCCCTGCTATCTCGTCTATCCATTCATTTATAAACCATTGGTCGGAGACAGCAAAAATCCCGGGCGGATCCTCGTCGCCTCCATCGTGAGCGTCATTCTGGCCCTGCAACTCGGCGCTTTTTCGGTCGTTATGGAGACGCTTCTGTCGGGCAAAAGCGAACTGCCCTTCGGCGCCTTTGTCCTTCTGATGCAGCCGATCCATTTGGCCATCGGTATCGTCGAGGGTTTTATCACGGCGGGGGTGATCAACTATGTGCAAAGCGCTAGACCCGAGATCCTCGAGAGTATGGCTGCATCACGACCCCTTGGCCCAGAGGTTTCGCTGAAGAAGATCATGGTGACATT
>JAHJQP010000217.1 GCA_018819165.1 Pseudomonadota bacterium | reverse complement strand
GATGCACCTCCGTTACGAACAATTCGAAGTCGTTGGTGTAATTGGCGACCAGATTCCACGTATAGGAGCGGAGCTTGTCCTCCACGTTCTGCAGGAAATTAGGCGGTCCGTAAAGATTGATGCGCCGGTCCCTCCCCAGGGAAATCCTCAGCAGATGATCAAAGCCGATGAAATGGTCCATGTGGGTATGGGAAACGAAAATATGGCCGATCTTTAAAAGCTTGCGCGGCGGCAGGAGGTGGATGTCGCCAAGGTCGAAAAGAAAGGCCTCCTTCCGGTACTTGAAATCCACATACACACCGGGATCGCTGAAGGGATCATTGATCAAAGAGGCGCTGTGAATCATTTTGCCCCCCCCATCAACTCATTACCTGCATTAATGACGACCTTAATGGCGATGATCTTCATAGCCCCGTTCCCCGCTGAAATAATCGCAACCCGCAAGACCAGTCAAAGGCGCGGGGAGCTTCTCAGACCGCTTATGGTCTTTTATCCCCCTTCTCAGCGATCCTGGCCCAGGCATCTCTTAGCGTCACGGTCCGGTTGAATATCAGGACTTTGTCCTTATCATCTGCGGAATCAACGCAGAAATAGCCAAGCCGTTCGAACTGGAACCGGTCTCCGGGCGCCGCATGGGACAGGCTCGGCTCTACCCGGCATGACCCGAGGGTTTCCAGCGATTTCTTATTCAGATACTCCATAAAATCAGGACCTTCCCCCAGTGGATCGGCGATGCGGAAAAGACGGTCGTAGAGGCGCACCTCGGCCGGCACGGAATGGGCCGCCGATACCCAGTGGATGGTTGCGTCGACCTTCCGCCCATCGGGGGCGAACCCGCTTCGGGTCTCTGGATCGTAGGTGCAGTGCACCTCGCCCACTTCTCCCGTGTCCGCATTCTTTACGACGCCGACGCACCGGATAAAGTACCCGTAGCGGAGGCGGACTTCCCTGCCCATGGCCAGCCGGAAAAACTTTTTAGGCGGATTCTCCAGGAAATCTTCCTGTTCGATATAGAGAACACGGGAGAAGGGCACCTTCCGGGATCCCATTTCGGGATTCTTCGGATGATAGGGGCAATCGAACTCCTCCACCTCTCCTTCCGGGTAGTTATCGATCACGACGCGCAGAGGTCGGAGAACGGCCAGGACGCGCTGCGCCCTTTCATTCTGGTCCTCCCGTACACAGTTCTCCAGAAGGGCCATGTCGATGAGACTGTCATTCTTGGAAACGCCGATCCGTTCGCAGAAGTTGCGGATCGCTTCGGGGCTGTAACCCCTTCTCCGCATGCCTGACAGGGTGGGCATCTGCGGATCATCCCAACCGCTGACCACCCCCTTTTCCACCAGCTCGATCAGCTTGCGTTTGCTCAGGACTGTGAAACTGAGGTTTAGACGGGCGAACTCGATCTGCTGTGGACGGGGCTCCACGTTCAATTCTTTCAGGAACCAATCGTAGAGAGGCCGGTTGTTTTCGAACTCCAGGGTGCAGATCGAATGGGTGATCCCCTCTATGGAGTCCGACAGACAATGGGCAAAATCGTACATCGGATAGATGCACCATTTTTCGCCCGTCCGATAGTGATTTTCTTTCTTGATCCGGTACATGACCGGATCGCGCATTGTGATGTTAGGAGAGGTCATGTCGATTTTTGCCCGGAGGACACGGGCGCCGTCCTCGAACTCTCCTGCCCGCATGCGTTCGAACAGCGCCAGGTTTTCTTCGCTTGATCTGTTGCGATAAGGGCTTTCTCTGCCCGGTTTGTTCAGGGTGCCCCGGTACTCGCGAATCTCATCCGCACTCAGGTCGCAAACGTATGCCTTGCCTACTCTGATCAGCTGCATTGCATATTGGTAGAGTTTTTCATAGTAATCGGAGGCATAGTACAGACGATCCTGCCAGTCGAAACCCAGCCATTTCACGTCGCGGATGATGGATTCCACATATTCCATGCTCTCCCCGCTTGGGTCGGTGTCATCCATGCGCAAATTGCATGTGCCCCCGTACTGCACGGCGATGCCGAAATTGAGGCAGATTGACTTGGCATGTCCGATATGGGGGTATCCGTTCGGCTCGGGAGGAAAGCGGGTGGCTACCCGCCCCTGATGCTTACGGGTTCTCAGGTCTTCATCGACGATAACCCTGATGAAGTCGGATGGAAGCGACGCATCGTTCTGGGCCATGTTTCCCATTCCCTTTCTCCGGATCTAAGTGAAACTGCCCGACCTGGAAGGCGGGCTTCCCGGGGAGGAAGATATTTGGATGGCGAAATAAAGAAAAAAAGGGGTTACGGGAAATGTCATAACCCCCCTGATTTTCATGGTAGGCGGTACTGGGATTGAACCAGTGACTTCTACCGTGTGAAGGTAGCACTCTCCCGCTGAGTTAACCGCCCAAGTGCCGATATCTATATCCTAAAGGCATCCCGTTTTCAAGGAAAATATCATCGCGAACGAGGCTTGATGAGCTCTCCGTAATATTCGGTCCGTCTGTCCCGGAGGATTTGGAAAAGCCATGATCCATCGGACCATGGCTTTTCCGGTCGGGCTTACAGCATTGAGGAGAGATATCAAGACAACACAACACAACACGAGCACGAGAAAGAGAGGTTCAGGTTCCGCTTCCGCAGGAGAGCAGATTCAGCACATTTCTACAGCATCTCATAGATTCCCGCTGCACCCATTCCACCACCGATACACATCGAAACGATCCCTCTTTTCGCCTTGCGCCGTTTCAGTTCATGGAGAAGTTGGGCG
>JAHJQP010000216.1 GCA_018819165.1 Pseudomonadota bacterium | reverse complement strand
CAGACCGCATCGGCGCCTTCCATCCTGGCGATTTCCAGCTGCCGCTTGGCGATGAGGGGCCTCGCGAGCGACGTCCCCAGGAGATAGGTCCCCTCGTAAATCGCGTTCGCCCGGAGGGCCGGGAAGACGAAATCCCTGGCAAATTCCTCCTGCAGATCGTCGATATATATCTTGGCGGCCCCCGTTTTGATCGCCTTTTCCCTGAGCCCCGAGAGCTCCTCCTTCTGACCAATGTCGGCGGCAAAGGCGATCACCTCGCAGCGGTAGGTCTCGATTAGCCACCTTACGATCACCGATGTATCCAGTCCCCCCGAATAGGCGAGGACCACCTTCCTGACATCGTTCACGATCCGATCCTCCTTATCGCATGAGAATTTCCATGACGGCCTTCTGGACGTGCAGGCGATTCTCCGCCTCGTCGATAATGACGGAGCGGGGGCCGTCGATGACCTCCGCCGTGATCTCCTCGCCCCGGTGGGCGGGGAGGCAGTGCATGACCAGGACATCCTTCTTTGCCAGATCGATCAGGGCCTGATTGACCTGATAGCCCTGAAACTTCTTCAGCCGCTCCTCCCGCTCGGTCTCCTGCCCCATGCTCACCCAGACATCGGTGTAGACGACATCGGCGTCGCGGACGGCCTCCTTAGGATCCCGGTTGAGAACGACGCCCGCCGGCGCCTCGGCCATACCCCGCTTCAGGATCGCCGCATCCGGATCATACCCGTCGGGGCAGGCCAGGTCAAGGTGAAAGGGCAGTTTTGCAGCGGCGTTGATCCAGGAGTTTGCGATGTTGTTCCCGTCGCCGACATAGGCGATCTTCAAACCCTCATAGCCCCCCCGCTTCTCGATGATCGTGAACAGATCGCCAAGGATCTGGCATGGGTGGAGGAGATCGGTAAGGCCGTTGATGACCGGAATGGTCGCGTAGCGGGCAAACTCCACTACGGAGGTCTGTGAGGAGGTCCGGATCATGACCCCATTCAGATAGCGGGACATGATCCGGGCGGTGTCGGCAATGATTTCGCCGCGGCCGAGCTGTGTGTCCCGGCTGCTGAGAAACAGGGCCACGCCGCCCAACTGGTACATCCCCACCTCGAAGGAGATTCGGGTCCGCGTGGAGGACTTGTCGAAGATCATCCCCAGGGTCTTCCCCTTGAGAGGACGATATTCCTTCCCCTCCTGGAGCAGCCTCTTCAAGCGCTGGGCATTCTCGAAAATGCATTCATAATCGGACCTCTTCAGGTCGTATTCGCTCAGCAGATCTTTTTTCATCGCTCCTCCAGCACCTCGTCCAGGATCCCTATCGCCCGATCCACATCGATCCTGGTGAGGATCAGCGGGGGGACAAAACGCAGGATGTTGCCGTTCGTGCAGTTGATCAGGAGCCCCCGCTCCATGGACTGAAGGACGAACTCCGCCCCGGAAACGGTCAGTTCGACGGCAAGGATCAGCCCCCTTCCCCGGACCTCCCGGATGCGGGCATGCTTCTCCTTCAGGTCTCCGAGTCTTTTGAGGAAATAATCACCCATCTTCCGGCAGTTTTCCAGGACCCCCTTCCCGAGGATCGTCTCCAGCGTGGCGATCCCCGCTGCCGTGGCCAGCGGATTTCCTCCGAAGGTAGAACCGTGGCTCCCCGGGACGAAGGCGGCGGCGATCCGATCGGTCGCCAGGAGCGCCCCAATGGGAAAGCCGTTCCCGAGGGCCTTCGCGATGGTAATCATATCCGGCGCGACGTCCTCCTGTTCGCAGGCGAACAGCGTACCCGTCCTCCCTATCCCCGTCTGGACCTCGTCCACGATCATGAGGAGCCCCCGCTCATCGCAGATCTTCCTGATCCCCCGCAGGTACCCCGGAGCGGGGATGACGACGCCGCTCTCCCCCTGGATTGGCTCGACCATCACCCCGCAGGTCTTCTCCATGACCGCCGCCTCAAGGGCCGCCAGATCATTGTAGGGAACATGCCGGAATCCAGCCGGCAGGGGGTTGAACCCCGCCTTAAACCGCTCCTGGCCCGTCGCCGTTACCGTGGCCAGGGTCCGGCCGTGGAAGGAGTCCTGCATCGCGATCAGCTCGTATCTCCCCTCCATATGGTCGGTGGCATACTTTCGGGCGAGCTTGATCGCCGCCTCGTTGGCCTCCGCCCCGCTGTTGCAGAAGAAGACCTTGTCCGCGCATGAGTTCTCCACAAGAAGCCGGGCCAGGCGTATCTGCGGTTCGATATGGTAGAGGTTCGAGACGTGGGTGAGAAGCTCCACCTGCCTTTTGATGGCCCCCACGACACGCGGGTGGGAGTGGCCAAGGGCGCACACGGCGATGCCGCCGACCAGGTCGAGATAGGACTTCCCGTCGCTGTCCCAGACATGGACGCCGAGCCCCCTCGTCAGGACGATGGGGAATCGTTTGTAGGTCGCCATGATGCAGCGATCGGAAAGGGCGATCAATTCCTCCGTGGTCATTTTTTCCTTCACCTCTTGCCTCGTTGGGGACAGATTTAAAATCTGTCCCCTTTCATGCACTTATAAAACGATTTCCGTGCCGATCCCCTGATCGGTGAACATCTCGAGGAGGATCGTGTGTTTCAGCCGGCCGTCGACAATATGGGCCTTCTTCACACCCCCCTTGAGCGCCTTGAGGCAGCACTTCACCTTGGGGAACATCCCTCCCTCGATGGTGCCTTCTTCGATCATCCTACTCGCTGTCCGGTCATCCATCGTGTGGATCAACTCCCGATTCCGGTCGAGAACCCCCGGGACGTCGGTCAGGAGGATCAGCTTCTCCGCCATGAGCGCCGCTGCCACCGCTCCGGCCACCAGATCTGCATTGATGTTGTAGGTTTCTCCGTGTTCGCCGACCCCCGTCGGGGCGATGACCGGGATGACGCCATTGGCCGTCAGAGAGGCGATCAGTGCCGCATTAATCTCCGTCACCCTTCCCACAAGGCCGATATCGATGATCTCCGGCGGCGTGTCCTTAACCTTCTCTTCGCTGAGATAATATTTCTCCGCCCTGATCAGGTTAGCGTCCTTGCCGCTGAGGCCCACCGCCTTGCCGCCGTGGCGGTTGATCAGGCCGACGATCTCCTTGTTCACCTTCCCAACGAGGACCATCTCGACGATGTCCATCGTCTCCTCGTCGGTGACTCTCATCCCGTGGACGAATTTCGAATCCTTACCTAACTTCTTCAGAAAACTCCCGATCTGCGGTCCGCCGCCGTGGACCACAACGGGATTTATCCCGATATATTTCATCATCACCACGTCGCGGGCAAAATTCTCCTTCAGCTCTTCGTCTGCCATCGCATGGCCGCCGTACTTGATCACGATGGTCTTGCCGTAGAACCGGCGGATATAGGGAAGGGCCTCGAGCAGGATATCGGCCCGCTCCACGGATTTCTTCACATCATCCATCGGATTCTCCTCATGTATTTTCACTTTGTCCGCGCCCTCTGAAATTAATATTGAAAATCTCGTTTTTTTACTTAAAGAATATACCTGCTCAAATCCTCATCCTCAACAATCTCGTCGAGCTGGTCGGCAACGTAATCGGCATCGATCACGACTTCCTGGCCCCGCATCTCCGGGGCTTCAAAGGAGATCTCATCGAGGAGGCGCTCCATGATCGTATAGAGACGCCGCGCACCGATGTTCTCCATCCGATCGTTGACCAGCGTAGCCGTCTCCGCAATCGCGGCGATGGCATCCTCCGTAAACGTGATGCGGACCCCTTCGGTCGCCATCATCTCCGTATACTGCTTGACAAGGGCATTATGAGGTTCGGTGAGGATCCGGATGAACTCCTCCTTCCCCAGGGAATTGAGCTCTACACGGATGGGAAAGCGTCCCTGCAGCTCCGGGATCAGGTCCGACGGTTTCGTGGCGGTGAACGCCCCGGCCGCGATGAAAAGGATGTGATCCGTTCGTACCATCCCGTAACGGGTGTTCACCGTCGACCCCTCCACGATGGGCAGCAGGTCCCGCTGGACACCTTCCCGGGAGACATCCGGTCCGTGCGTCCCATCGCCCCCCACGATCTTGTCGATCTCGTCGAGAAAGACGATCCCGGTCTGCTCCACCCGTTCGATGGCCGTCTTGGTCACCTTATCCATGTCCACGAGACGCTGGGCTTCCTCCTCGGATAGAATCTCCAAGGCCTCCGGAACCTGGACCCTTCTTTTCTTTTTCTTTTGCGGAAAGAGATTCCCCAGCATATCCTTGACGTTGAGCCCCATGTCCTCCATGCCTGCGGAGGAGAAAATCTCGATCATCGGTCCGCTCCGGACCTCGCTGACTTCCAGTTCGACGAACCGGCCGTCCAGACGCCCCTCATGAAGGAGGCGACGGAGCTTCTCGCGGGTCGTATCCTGTTCGGGGACGTACTCCGCTTCAACCGTCGCGCCGTTCCCGCCGGCGATCATGTCCGTCACCTTCTTTTCCACCGGTTTCGATGGGAGGAGAATGTCGAGCAGGCGATCTTCCGACAGTTCCGCGGCCTTGGCCCGGACGCGGCTCTGCTCCTCGGATTTGACCATACTGATAGCCAGCTCCGCAAGATCGCGGACCATCGATTCCACGTCCCGGCCGACATAGCCCACCTCGGTGAATTTCGACGCCTCGATCTTAATGAAGGGGGAGTTGTCGAGTTTCGCGAGCCGCCGGGCGATCTCGGTCTTGCCGACGCCGGTGGGTCCGATCATAATGATGTTCTTGGGGGAAATCTCCTCCCCTAACTCCTGCGAGACGTTCTGCCGCCTCCAGCGGTTCCGAAGCGCGATCGCCACGGCCCGCTTGGCCTCGTGCTGTCCGATGATGTACTGATCCAATTTCTCGACTATCTTTCTTGGTGTCAAATCATCCGGTGACATATTCAGCCTTTTTCCTTATCCTTTCCGGACCTCTCTTCCGGCGCCTCTTCGAGGTCAAGTTCTTCCACGGTGATCCGGTCATTCGTATAGATGCAGATCTCGGCGGCGATCTTCACGGATTCCCGGGCAATCTCCGTCGCCGTGAGATCGGAGTAGCGGATCATCGCCCGGGCCGCCGCCAGGGCGAAGGGCCCTCCCGCGCCGATGGCCATCACGTTGTCGTCCGATTCGATGACGTCGCCGTTCCCGGAGATGATCAGGAAAGAATCCCGGCTCACGGCAATCATCAGGGCCTCCAGGTGCCGGAGCACCCGGTCCGTCCGCCAGTCCTTCGTCAGCTCCACGGCCGCCCTGAGCAGATTCCCCTTGTACTGCTCCAGCTTCTGGTCGAAACGGTCGAAGAGGGTGAAGGCGTCGGCGGTCGCCCCGGCGAACCCGACAATCACCTGATTGTGGTAGAGGCGCCGCACCTTTCTCGCCCCGTGTTTCACGACTGTCGTATCCAGTGTCACCTGGCCGTCTCCGGCCACGGTGACCTTTCCCCGGTGCTTGACCGCCAGAATGGTCGTTCCCCTGATCTTCATCTTTCCCTTTCCTCTCCTCGGGCCCGCGGATGGGCGCGGTCATAGACCTCCATGAGTCGGCTTACGCTGACCGATGTGTATTTCTGCGTCGTCGAAAGACTCCGGTGCCCGAGCATCTCCTGAATGGAACGCAGATCGGCGCCCGCATCCAGCAGGTGCGTTGCAAAGGTGTGGCGGAGGGCATGAGGGCTGATCTTCCTGCCGATGCCGCTCGCCCGGACTACCCGTTCCACCACCCGGGCTACGCCCCGCGGATTCATTCTCTTACCCCGGCGGCTGAGAAAAAGAGGCGACTCACCCCCCGTTTCCGGAGTATCAGCGGAAAGTTCCCGCCGTCTTTGCAGATAGGTTTCGATCGCCTGTAATGCCGGTTTCCCCACTGGAACGATCCGTTCCTTTCGTCCCTTTCCTCTGACCTTGACGAGCCCTTCTGCAAAATGGATATCTTCGATATTGAGCCCCGTCAGTTCGCTGAGACGGATACCCGCGGAATAGAAGAACTCGATCATCGCCCGGTCTCTGAGTCCGCCCGGGTCCTCGGGAAATTTCACCTGGAGCACCGACAGCATCTCATCCACCGACAGGACGACGGGGATGTACTTTTCACACCTGGGGAGCTGCACAAGTTCCGCGGGGTTGAAGCTCACCTTCCCCTCTCGGAGGAGATACCGGTAGAAGGACCGGAGGGCGGCGACCTTTCGGGCGATGGTTGTCTTCCTGAGCTTCCGCCGGTAGAAGGAGGCAAGAAAAGAGCGGATCACCATCTGATCCGTGGGAATACCCTCTCCCGATCCGTCGAGCGCTCTTTTTTCAAGGAAAGTCTGGAACTGCCCGAGATCGGCAAGATAACTCCTCCGGGTATGGGGGGAGAAATTTCTCTCGACCTGCATGTGCCTGCCGAATTCGGTGATGGCCTGCTCCAGAAACTTCATCCGACGCCTCAAGAAAATAACAGCCACAAAAGAATTCCCTCTGCCGTCCTTTCGTGGCGGAATAACCTAACGCCTGTTTACATCTTGTACTTTCCGAAATCCTCCGGGGATAAATTCTCGAGAAACTCGGCAAGCTTTTCTTTTTTCAGACGATCGAGATCGGCCATTTTCGTTCCGAAATCGACGTTCCGGGACTTTTCGATCACCTTGTCTTCCACATATATCCGGGCGCCGGCACGCAGGGCGATGGCAATCGCGTCGCTGGGACGGGCATCGATGATCATGATTTTCCCTTCGAGCAGGAGGTGGATATTCGCAAAGAAGGTGTTATTTCGGAGGTCGTGTATTTCCACCCGCAACACCTCGACCTTCAGAATCTTGAGGATCTCGTTCAGGAGGTCATGGGTCATGGGGCGCGAAAAGGTGATCTTCTCGATCTCTGTCGCGATGGCGCTCGCCTCGAAGATGCCGATCCAGATGGGAATCGCCTTCTTCTCCTCAAGGTCTTTCAGGATGACGATCGGAGTGTTGGTGATCGGATCCATCGTGAGACCGGATATCTTCATCTCAATGAACATCTTCCCTCTCTTTCTCCTCCATCTCCCCCCGTAGGGAGTGGGGGAAAGCCTCCGTAATCAATACGGAAACCGTTTTCCCGATGAGTTCCCTTTCCCCCGGAAAATTGACTATCCTGTTTCCCCACGTCCGCCCCGTCATGTCCTCACGCTCGTTTTTGCTCGGCCCCTCGACCAGCACCCTCTCTACTCGCCCGACGCAGGCCCTGTTCTTAGCGAGCGTATGTTCCTCCTGGAGGTCCTGGAGGATACGGAGCCGTTCACACTTAACGCTGTCGCAAACCGTCCCGTCCATCCCGACAGCGGCCGTCCCCTCCCTTTCCGAATACTGGAATGAGAAGAGATTGTCAAACTGGATCTCCCGCATCAGCGCCAGAGTCGCCTGAAAGTCATCTTCCTCTTCCCCCGGAAAGCCCACAATAACGTCGGAGGTGACACTGATACCCGGGCAAGCCCGGTGGAGGGCGGCTACCTTCTCCCTGTATGTCTCAGCCGTATATCCCCGGTTCATCCGTTTGAGAACACGGTCCGAACCCGCCTGGACCGGGAGGTGGATGTGCTCGCAGAGGGAAGCCACCTCACCGAAGCAGTCGATCAGTTTCGTCGACAGGTCCTTCGGATGGGACGTCGTGAAACGGATCCTCTCTATTCCGGCAACCTTGCCGAGGGCGTGGACCAGGTCGGCAAAATCAGGACCACCCCCCAACGTTTTTCCGTAAGAGTTCACGTTCTGCCCCAGGAGCGTCACCTGCCGGATGCCGCGGTCGGCAAGGTTCTCGACCTCCCGTACGATCTCCGGAAGCGGCCGGCTCTCCTCCCTTCCCCGGAGATGCGGCACTACGCAGTAGGCACAGAAATTGTTGCACCCCTGCATAATCGTTACAAAGGTGCTTATCGCCCCCGCGGGCGGCAGCGCCGGGATGTCGAGTGAACAGACCCGCTCGCAAAAGCCCGTTTCCGCGATCCTCCCCCCCGTCTGTTCCCGGGCTTCGATCAGTTCGGGGAGCCGGTGGATCTGATGCGTGCCGAAGACCAGATCGAGATAGGGCGCCCTCCGGAACAATCGGTTGCCCCGCTGCTGGGCCAGGCAGCCGCCCACGCCGATCAAAAGATGCGGATTCCGCTCCTTTAGCCCGCGGAAACGTCCGAGTTGGCTGTAGATCTTCTGGGCCGCCTTTTCGCGAATGCTGCACGTATTGACGAGGATCAGATCCGCCCGTTTAGGATCATCCGTCGCCTCGTATCCCGAATCCTGAAGCAGGGCCGCCATCTTCTCCGAATCCTGAACGTTCATCTGGCAGCCAAAAGTTTGAATATAGAGCTGTTTTTTCTCCAAAACCACCCTTCTCCCAGCAAAACATCATATGGATTGCATTAATATATGGAGGGTGGATAGTCAATACCTTTTTACAGATAATCCGCCTTCGCCGCCGGAGAAGTGGGCTAGGAATCAAACTGTTTCTATTTCTTGGTAATGATATCTGTTTCTTGGATGGAGGTCATCAAAGGCCGATACCAGATCAGCGGCCCCAGACCCTTTACCGAAAAGGATTATTTCTGCACCGTCCTTATGCAAAGCACTTGATTAAGAAGCCGTCCCCCCTTTCTGGGCGAAGACGGCTTCTCTGTCAATTAACGGAATGATTCGCAGGAGCAATTCGGCTTGTTTAAAGTATAGGGTATCAATCACGGTGGATTTCACGGAAAAGAAGTCCTGCGGTATCAATCAGCCGCAACTTGTTTTGAGCTTTAAAAACGTATGCCGCCTAAGAGTCCCTGCCTCTAATTTTGCCGAGAGATCATCGATTATTTAT
>JAHJQP010000215.1 GCA_018819165.1 Pseudomonadota bacterium | reverse complement strand
TCGGGGTCGAGTTTCAGGTAGGCCTGGTGTCGGACGGCCAGGACCACCGCGTCGGCGCCCTTCAACGCCTTTTTCAGATCAGGCTGGATGCGGATCTCGCTCAGATTCTCCTGGTTGCGGAAGAAGCGCGCCCAGGAGTGGCCGGGGGCGGGATAGGTTTCCTGCTTCTCCAGCTCCCACCAGTGCTTTACGTAGGGATCGTGGATGGCGATTTCCGCACCCATCTCCGCGAGCTTGCGGACGACGATCTCCGAGCCGCTGTAGCGGGTGTCACCCACGTCCTCGCGGTAGGAGGCGCCAAGGATCACAACCTTTGAGGCGGCGACGATCTTCCCCATGTTACGCAGGGCGTCGCGGACGAGCTCGGCCGCGTGGAGCGACCGGGTGTCGTTGATGTCGATCGCCAGCGGCGTGATCTTGAAGATGTCGTCTTCGAAGCCCATCAGTGTCTGGTAGGCCCAGACGCCCAGGCCGCCGTCCTTGGGAAGGCAGTAGCCGCCGATTCCGGGGCCGGGGAAGATCATATTGGAGTGTGTTGGGCGGACCTTGATCGCCTGGATCACCTTGATGAGGTCCACACCGTTGCGCTCGGAAAAGAGGCTCCATTCGTTGAGGAAGGCCAGGATCGTCGCCCGGTAGGAGTTCTCGACGATCTTACAGGTTTCGCTTTCGATGGGACGGTCCAAGACAGTCAGAGGAAACTTCTCCACATTCAAGATCTCGTTGAGGAATTTCCGGACCCGTTCGCGGGCGGTTTCGTTGATCCCGCTGCAGACCCGCCAGAAGTCCCGGATGGAGGAGACGTACTGCCGGCCGGGCATGACCCGCTCGTAGGAGTGGGAAAGGAGGGGATCCGATAGGATGCCCCGCTTCTCGAAGGCCTTCTTCATGATCGGGTAGGCGACGTATTCCGTCGTTCCCGGCGGGACGGTCGTCTCGATCAGGACCAGGCAATCGGGCCGGATCTTCTCGCCGATGATCTTGAGGCTCTCCTCCAGGGCGGCGATTTCCGCTCGGCCCTGGCGGCAGTTGCCGAGCGCCTCCTTGAAGTAGTCGCACTGGACATCCACGACAACGCAGTCGGCGAGAGAGAGGGCGTCGTAGGTGAAGGTGGCTGTGAGGGTCTTCTTCTCGTTGACGCAGCGGGCGATGAGGGGCGCAACCTCGGGGTCCTCCGACTCCACGGGGGCGACGCCGCGGTTCAGGTAGGGGATCTTCCAATAGGAGCGCGGGGAGGGGCGCTGCATGCCGATGACGAACTTGTTGGGCTTTCCGGTCTTCTTGTCCACCGAATCGGCGACGACGCCCGCCATGACCGCCCCGACAAAACCGACGCCCATCACGACGACGATTTCGCGGCCCTGCTTGTGTTGTTTGGCTACAAGGGTCTTGAGACGGGCGAATTCCTTGCCGTAGTCTTCGGGTTTGGGGAGCGGGAAGGATTCACCGTTCGGGGATTGGGAAATGAGTGCATTTTGAGGATCGGGCTTCCGGTTCCGCTGCGTTCGCCTTGTGGGCATAAAGTGATGGATCCTTTCTTAAAAAGGGGGGACAGCTCCCGATTATTAACTCCCGTCCTGTTGCCCGGAAAAGCCGGTACAACACGAGGCTTGTTGCCCGGAAAAGCCGGTACAACTCCCTATTTTCCCTGCGGGAAAAAAGGGAGTCGCCCCGGTTTTTCCTCCAGGGAGTCGTCCCGGTTTTTTCCCTGTGCAAGGTCGGGGGTCAGGTCTTGATGGTGAGCTTGTCGAACCATAGCGTTTTGCAAAGGTATCGAAATCATCAATAATGAAACCGGCACGAGATGATAATCACTTCGCCGTCTCGGTATTGATAGACCAGCCGGTGCTCATCGTTGATCCTCCGCGACCAGAACCCGGACAACTGGCCTTTCAACGGCTCCGGTTTGCCGATGCCGTGAAAAGGATCGCGCAGGCTGTCTTTGATCAGCATATTGATGCGCTCGACGATTTTCCTCTCGGCGCTTTGCCAGTATAGATAATGATTCCACGCCTCTTTTGTGAAGGTGATCATATCTCGAGATCGTGGGGGGATTTTGAAATAATGTCATGGCGTTTCAGTTGATCGAGAGATCTGAGGATGGACTCGCGATTCGCCGGCGTTGAAAGCAGGTATTCCGTTTCGTCTCTGTCATCCAGAACGTTGATTTCAATCAATTTGTCGTTTTTGAAGAGACTTTTCAGCTTTTCAATCAATCCGGCATCCAGATCATTCAACTTCATGGTAAAATTCGCTTTTATCATGATAACACCTCTTTCCCTTTGGGGGTCAGGTCTTTAAATTTAGCGTTTTGCGGGGGGATGGCGCATACCTTTTTCACAAAGCGAATTGCTCCGGCCATGAAAAATATCGAGATGCAATGTTTTCAGAGCGGCGGCACAGGCTCCCGGATCAACAGGTTCCGCCCATTTTATCACGTCCATGTGCTCGACAGGAAACTCCTGAATGATCTTGGAAATTTCCAAGGGCTCAACCCAAAGATCCTTCTTCCGGGCTTCATTAAAAATCTCCCGCCACGAAAACGAAAAACTTTGGGCTATGAAAAGGACATCAGCCATA
>JAHJQP010000214.1 GCA_018819165.1 Pseudomonadota bacterium | reverse complement strand
GCTCACGATCGGCATGGAGCGTTCCTTCTACGGGAAGGCCGGCGGACGCCAGCTGGTCTTTCAACCTCCGGGGGAGAAGGAGCTCTGCGGGAACCTCCACGGGCGGATCTACCTCCACGCCCCGGATTCCCTGACCCACCTGAAAGAGATCGATCCCGCCCGGATCTGCAAGGTCCTGGTCGCGCGCAAGCCGCTCCGCGACATCCTCGAACGGCGCGAGCAGGAGGGGCTCTACGGCTGGACCCTCTGCACCCTGCCGACGCCGGAACTCGCCGCGCAGGCACGCACGACGCCGGAACTCTACGCCGAACAGATCATCCGCGCCTGTTACCTCGACCGGGAAAATCCGGTGGCCGAATGGGAGACTATCCGTAAGCAGGCAAACGCCATCAAGAAATGGCTGGGGGGACTGAAGACGGCCTTCTTCCACATCGAGTCCCCGCATTGCGACCTCCGGATCACGCCGGGGGCCGAGAGGAGGTGGGCGGGGGTCTCAGGGCACAACATCCCGAGCTTCGAGCTCTTCGTCTCCCCTGACTGGCGCGGCGCCGAGGGGAGCTACTACGCAAACCTCCCCTCGTACCGGAGCGGCAACTACGTCGAGGGGGTGCGCCTGACCTTTGTCAAAGGGGTCGCCGTTACCATCAGCGCCGAGACCGGCGAGGAATTCACCGTCAAACAGCTCCGGATGGACCGCGGCGCGGCGCGGATCGGCGAATTCTCCCTGACGGACAAACGCTTCTCGCGGATCGACCGGTTTATGGCCAACACCCTCTTCGACGAGAACTTCGGCGGGGAGCACGGAAACTGCCACATCGCCGTCGGGGCCTCCTACACCGACACCTACGCGGGCGACCCGGCCGTCATGACCAAAGCGCTCAAGCGAAAGCTGGGCTTCAACGACTCGGCTCTCCACTGGGACCTGGTGAACACGGAGGCCAAAACGGTCGCGGCGCACCTGACGACTGGGGAGCGGGTCGTCATTTACGAAAACGGCCAGTTCCTCTATTGAATTGAGGGAAAGGCGATAGCAGGAAAATTCTTGACGCCGCCCTGGGGATAAGGATAATAAAACCGCTATGTCAGACATGAAGGGAGATCCCGGAATTCCATGAAGCGATTTCTGTCCCGGAACAGACGGTTACTGACCATCCTTCTGGCACTGACCGGCATCGGCATCACCCTCGCCTACATCTACTGCTACGGTTCGTGCAGTTCGCTGAAGGGGGCCATCCTGGGGATCGATCTGAAGTACCTGGGGATCTTCTACATGGCCGCGATTCTCCTCTTCGCCCTGATGCGGAAATCCCTTCCCTGCCTGCTCCTCTTCGCCTTCGGGGCGGGCGCTGAGAGCTTCCTCATCGGCTACCAGATCCGCAGCGGGATCTACTGCCCCTACTGCCTGGCCTTCGCCGCCACGATCTTCCTCGGCCTGGCCGTGAACTTCGAGCGCGCCAGAAAGACGCTCGTGGCGCTGGTTGCCGCCGCCGGACTCCTCTTCTTCCTGCTCTTCTTTTCGGGATCGGCGGCGCCCGCTTATGCCGCAGAGCCTCCCTTGCCCGCTTTCGGCCCGGGACCAGTCCAGGTCCGGATCTACACGGACTACTTCTGCGGACCATGCCGCGCCGAGGAGACGGAGGTCATGGCGCTCCTCACGGAACTCGTGGAGAAAAACCTCATCCGCGTCACCTTCATCGACACGCCGATCCATCAGGAAACGGTCCTCTATGCAGACTATTTTCTCGCGATGGTCAATGCGAAGAGGGAGTTCAGCCAGGCGGTCGCAGCCCGGGCCGCGCTCTTCGAAGCGGCGGGGAAGAAGATTCGGGAAAAGGAAGCGATGGAGGCCTTCCTGAAGAAGAAGGAGCTCCCTTTCCTCCTGTTCGACACGGCGTCAGTATTCAAGATCTTCGGCAACTACATCAAGGAGGACCGGATCAACTCGACCCCCACCTGCGTCATCGTCGGCCCGAAGGGAAAGCGGGTCCTCAACGGGAGCAACGCCGTTCCCCAGGCGCTCCGCAGCCTCCTGAAATAGGAACGCATCATCCTGATTGAGCATTCGCAACAGGGACTCTGCAGGAAATCCTCCAGCACTTACCGCAGCCACGTCCTGGAAAAGATGAAAATGAGCACCAACGCGGATTTGACCCGCTATACCCTGGAACATCACCTCGTCTGAAAAACGTCAATAGGCATCGCCCCGAGGCAAAATAGCATACACGTAAATCACCTTTTCAGCTCTATCCGGGGTAAAAAGTACTCTCCAATCGCCGACTCGTAAGCGATAATCCCCCTTCAATTTGCCCGTCAAGTGTCTCACGGCATGGTGCAACAGAGGATTTTCCTCCTGTTCCAACTCCAGCAAGGCACTCTGAATCCTCTGTTTTGCCGTTTTATCGAGTTTTAAATATTGTTTCTCGGCTGTGGGCTTAACTTCAATTCTCCAGCTCATGAAGTCCTTTCCCTTTGGTGCCTTTTGATACTTCTTCTTTGCCTTGCCCGATGATTTCGACCCATTCAGGTTTAGAGAGCAAATCAAGGGTTTCTCGGTGACTCTCAATATACTCGTCAATGAGGTCTGTGAGTATCTTTCCTATGTCCCTTTTCTCGATACCCGCAATAATCTTGAGAATATCTCTCTTATCCTCCGGTATCCGCACCGTTGCCGTATGCATATAAACACCCCCTTCATCTATTTGTTCATTAGTATCTTAAGCGACTAATCGCTTTTTGTCAACACCTTCCTTGTAAAGTGTGGAGGAAACATGTTGACATACAATCGGAATTTTCTTATAGCTTGCCTGTCAGAAAGTAATGTCTTATCAAAACAATT
>JAHJQP010000005.1 GCA_018819165.1 Pseudomonadota bacterium | reverse complement strand
TCCAGGTTGAAGAATACAAATATCGACTGCGATAACCGACTGAATACTGGTCACGGCATCGTGAGATCATACAGTTTCAGAGTTGCGATTTAACGATGTCGTGACAGTTTTTTCAGTAAACGATGTCCTGACAGTTGTCATTTACTTGCTAAAATAGGAATTCTTATCAACAAATATTATTTTTACCGACACCTTTGTGTCCCCCTTTTTTCGTTGTAGTCTAATATTATCATATCACATCTCGCAAAAAAAGTTGAAGCCCTGGTAAAATCGGTCCCTTTTGCAGGGTCTGATGCAGACATTCCCCGTCTTTCTCTTCGAGAGAAAAGGGGAAAGGTCCTTGACAAGGGGAAATGGCTCGGATATGGAGAAATTCCTTTTCATGGACATCATGAACTCTATACGGGCTTGAAAGGGAGAGCTGGCCCGGTTCGTCAAGGCGGGCGGCGTGGGCGCCGCATTGGGGGGGGATTAAAGATGAAGCTGCCGAAGATGACCCTTTGCCGTCAACATTTTCTCCGGGATATTGTAACGGCGCCTGCAGAAACCCTGACCTCGCTCGTGCGGTCGAGCTGGATCCCGGAGAGGGTCCGGCCGGGGCAGACGGTCGCCGTCACGGGCGGCAGCCGCGGCATTGGCGCTATCGTGGAGCTCATGCAGGCGCTAGTTTCGGCGCTTCAGGAACTCGGCGCCCGGCCCTTCGTCGTCAACGCCATGGGAAGCCACGGCGGCGCGACTACCGAAGGACAGCGGGAACTCATGGCCTCCCTGGGGATGACGGAGGAGATGCTCGGCTGTCCGGTCACCGTAGACATGGAAATCCTCCAGGTCGGCGAACTGGCGGACGGTTTTCCCGTCCTCTGCGACCGGAATGCGGCGCAGGCCGATCACATCATCGTCATCAACCGCATAAAAACGCATACTGCCGTAACCGGTCCCATTCAGAGCGGACTCTGCAAGATGTGCACGGTGGGGCTGGGCAAGGTGGAGCAGGCGTCCCGCCTGCACCGTTACGGCCCTTCCCGCATGGGGGCGATCATCCGGGAGGTGGCCTCTACGCTGGCCCGCCGGGCGCCGGTGCTGGCAGGCGTCGGCATCGTCGAGAACGCCTACGGTGAGGTTGCAAAGCTGGATCTGGTCCGGCCGGAGGAGTTCCCCGCGACGGATGCGAGACTCCTGCAGGAGGCCTTCCGTCTCACGGCCAAACTGCCCCTTTCCGAACTCGATCTCCTCGTCGTCGAGGAGATGGGCAAACGCTACAGCGGCACGGGCCTCGACCCCCATGTCATCGGGCGCTGGCGTATCTGGGGCGAGCCGGAACCGGTCTCACCCCGGATTCAGAGGGTGGCGGTCCTGGCTCTCGATCCTTCTTCGCATGGAAACGCCCAGGGAGTCGGCCTCGCCGACATGATCACGGAGCGGCTCTTCCGGAGTATCGATTTGCAGAAAACCTACAAGAACACCCTGACCAGCACCTATGTCCAGCGGGGGATGATCCCCATTATCGGCGGCAGTGACCGGGAAACGATCGAAAACACCGCCTATTCCATTCCGCTCGTCCGGGAGGATCAGCTCAAGATCGCCTGGATAAGGAATACCGATCAGCTCGAGCAGATCGCCCTCTCACCGGCGGCGCTCGCCCAGTGCGGAAGTGAGCCGCCCCTCGAAAAACTGCGCGACGTCGAATGGGAATTCGACGGGCAGGGCCTTTTAATACCCTGGAGAAAGGAGTAAGAGAAGCATGGCCAAGGCATTAAAAATCAATGCCGGCGACAACGTTGCCGTGGTCCTCGCGGATGTCAAGGCCGGCGAAGAGGTCGGCGTGGTGACCGATACGGACGTGGTCCAAATCCGCGCGCTGCAGGATATCGCATTCGGCCATAAGATCGCCCTAAGATCACGGGAAACAGCGCCACCTTCGACCGGATGAAATTTAACCTCGATTTCGACGCCGGCCGGATCGTGGAGGGGGCGACAATCGCGGAGGTGGGAGCAGAGCTTCTCGAGAAAGTTGTCAGAATCGCATCCGGAGAACCGTCCCGGGCGGAGCTGCTGGGGCATGACGAACTATTCTGCATCACCCGGATTTGAACGAACGGACCGGGATCCATCCCCCGACCCGAGGAAACGGAGAAAATGCCAATCGGTAAATTGTCAACCAAAGAAAATGCATACAGAAAAGGAGGTCTGTCTGATGTTTAATCTTCATGGTATCTATGCTCCCATCCCGACGCCGTTTGCAGAGGGGAAAATCGCCTATGACCGGATGGAAGAGAACCTGCGATTCTGGCTGGAATCCGACCTGGCCGGCATCGTGGTCATGGGTTCCAACGGAGAGTTCGTCCTGCTGACGCCGCAGGAGAAGGAAGAGCTGATGCGCTTTGTCTGCGTCCGGGCTAAAGGAAAAAAACCGGTCATCGCGGGAACCGGCGCCGAGTCCACGGCAGAGACGATCCGCCTCAATGAAAAGGCCGCGGAAGCGGGAGCCGATGCGGTCCTGGTCGTCACCCCGAACTACTACAAGGGGGAAATGACCGATCCTGTTCTGGCGCGCTTCTACAGGGACGTGGCCGATGCCTCTCCGCTGCCGGTCATCCTCTACAACATGCCGCGAAACGCGGGTATCAATATCTCCGCCAAGCTCGCCGTCGAACTGGCGAAACACCCGAACATCATCGGGATCAAGGACAGCGGCGGCAATATCGTCCAGATCGCGGATATTATCCGGAGCGCACCGGCGGATTTCTCCGTTTTTGCGGGCTCGGCGAGCTTCCTTTATGCGAGCCTCGCCCTTGGCGCCACGGGGGGCACCCTGGCTCTGGCTAATATTTTCCCGAACGAGTGCGCCCGCCTGCAGGCGCTTTTCGAGGCCGGAAAGATGAAAGAGGCCCGGGACCTGCAGATGAATCTCATCGACAGCAACAACGCGGTCACGGTTAGGTGGGGAATCCCCGGGCTCAAGGCCGCCATGGAGATGATCGGACTTTACGGCGGAGCCCCCCGGCCACCCCTTTTGCCTACGGGAGAAGCGGATCGGGAGGAGCTCCGGAAGATCCTGACGCGGACAGGATTTTTCCCGCAGCCGAAGGTTTGACGGCTTTCAGCGGCATTTGACTTTTTGCCCGATCCCGGTATACATTTTCCGTCAGGAGATGAAAATCGGTAAAACGGAAAGGAAGATCAATGAATGTAAAAACCGTCTGTCCGCCCCCCACGCTCGGCGCCGGGGAGACGCGGTACGGTTTTCAGATACGACGGGTCGAGCAGATCCCGGAGATCCGGGTCACCGCCTATGAGATCGAACATGAAAAAACAGGCGCAAAGCTCCTGCACCTCCACTGCGACGATCGGGAAAACCTCTTCTCCGTCGGCTTTCGGACGCCGCCCCGGGACTCGACCGGCGTCCCCCACATTCTGGAACATTCCGTTCTCGCAGGGTCCGAGCGCTACCCGCTCAAGGACGTCTTCAACGAACTCCTCCGGGGGACGCTCCAGACCTTCATCAACGCCTTCACCTACCCCGACAAGACGATCTACCCCGTCGCCAGCCAGGAGCGAACCGATTTCTTCAACCTTGCCCGGGTCTATGCCGACCTGGTCCTCCGGCCGCGCCTCCTCAAGGAGACCTTTCTCCAGGAAGGTCATCATCTCGAGTTCGACGCGAACGGCGAGCTGACCATCTCCGGCATCGTCTACAACGAGATGAAGGGATCTTATTCATCGCCGGAGACCCTGATGCTCAAAGCCCTCCAGGAAAACCTCTACCCGGAGACTCCCTATGCCTGCGACTCGGGGGGGGACCCGGAGGCAATCCCCGATCTGACCTGCAATCAATTCCGGGAATTTCACCGGACCTTCTACTCGCCGACGAACGCCCGCTTCTTCCTCTATGGGGATATCCCGACGGAGGAACATCTGCGCTTCCTCGCGGAGGTGCTGGCCGGTTTCGACCGCGTCGCGGTGGATTCCTCCATCGGCCTTCAGAATCGCTGGCGCGAACCGCGGTCCATTCGCAGTTTCTATCCCATCAACCGGGAGGAGAAGCTGACCGGAAAAACCACGGTCAACCTCGCCTGGATGACGGCGGAAAATACCGACAGCGAGACGGCGATGCTGCTGACGATCGTCGCCGATATGCTCATCGGCAGCGCCGCCGCCCCCCTCCGGAAGACCCTTATCGATTCCGGTCTCGGGGAGGATCTCTCGCCGGTCACAGGCCTGGAGAGGGACCTGAAACAGATCGCCTTCGCCGTCGGCCTGCGGGGAACAGACCCGGAGAAGGCCCCGCGTATCGAGGCCCTGATCCTCGATACGCTGCGGGACGTGGCGGCAAACGGTTTCGACCGCGACCTGATCGAGGGCACCCTCCACCAGGTCGAATTCCACGGACGGGAGATGGTCCGCGGCGCCTATCCTTACGGGATCGCTCTCATGGGACGCGCCTACCACACCTGGCTGTACGACGGGAATCCCCTGACGGACCTGAATTTCCCCCGCACCATCACCGCAATCCGACGGAATTGTGAGACCCGCCCTGCCCTCTTCCAGGAGGTCGTGCGGAGATGGTTGATCGACAATCCCCACCGTCTGCTCTCCGTCATGGAGCCGAGCAGGACCTTTCAGGAAGAGCGGGAGCAGGCAGTTCGCGAGCGCCTGGCCCGCCTCGCGGCTTCCCTTTCCCAGGAGGAGCGGGAGCGGATCAGGCAGGAAACCCTGATGCTGAAGCAGTTTCAGGAGCAGCCGGATTCCTCCGAGGCGGCCGCGACACTGCCGAAGCTGAAGATCAGTGACATCTCCCGCGAGATCGAGACAATTCCCACAGACACAGCGGCCGTCGGCGGCGTTCCCGTCCTTACTCACGATCTCTTCACCAACGGGATCGCCTATCTCGATCTGGCCTTCGATGTCTCCGACGTCCCCGAGGAGCTGCAGCCCTACCTCCCGCTGTTAGGCAAACTCACCACCCAGATGGGGGCTGCGGGGCTCTCCTACGAAGAGATGGCGAAGCGAATCGTCCTTCGGACCGGTGGACTGGGCGCCGGCCTCGCCGCCGGCCTGACCGCCGACGGGAGCGGAAGCTGGCAAAAACTGATCTTCTCCGTGAAGGCCCTCTACCGAAACGTGGATGAGGCTCTCGGAATCGTCCGGGAAATCCTGATGGAGGGGGATCTGACCGATGACGCCCGGATGCGGGATCTGATCCTCGAGAAGAAGAACGGTCTCCACGCTTCGGTAGTCCCCTCCGGTCATCTCTTCGCCCAGATGGCCGCCGCTGCCTCCTTTTCCCTGACGGCCTGGCGGAATGAGCAATGGCACGGGAGAACCCAGCTACGCTTCATCACCGGAACGGCCGACCGTTTGCCCCATCTCCGGGAGGATCTCCAGGAGAAGCTGATGCGTCTGAGAGAGATCGTCTTTGCCCGGAAACGCCTGACCGTGAATCTGACGGCGGATGGGGAAGGGCTCAAAGGCCTCGCCGGGGCGGTCGGCAGGCTGATCGAGGCCCTGCCGGAGGGAAGCGCAACAGGCATTATGACAGAACCGACCCGCGACCGCACCCACATCGGCATCGCCATCCCGGCCCAGGTCTGTTATGTGGCCAAGGTGCTCGCAGGGCCGCCCTATACCGATCCATTTTCCGCTGCCCTCTTCGTCCTGGCGAGACAACTTTCCAACGGCTACCTCTACCGCCATATCCGGGTTCAGGGGGGCGCCTATGGGGGCTCCTGCCGGTACGAACCGGCCAGCGGTGTGTTTGCCTTCCTTTCCTACCGGGATCCTCATCTGACGGAAACATTGGATATCTATCGGAGTGCGGCGGATTCTGTCTGCAGGAGCCCGGTTTCCCGGGAAGACCTGGAAAAGGCCGTCATCGGCGCGATCGGCGTCTTGGACAGACCTCTGGATCCGGCAGGCAAGGGGTACACCGCTCTGATCCGGGAGTTCTCCGGCATGACCGACGCCGTCCGGCGCCGTTTCCGGGGCGCGGTCCTCGACATCACACCGGAGACCGTCCAGGAGGGCGCCCGACGCTACCTCGAAGATGAGGCCGGAGGGGGGGTGGTTGCGGTTTGTGCCCCCGAGGAACGACTCAAGAGGGCCAATGAAGTCCTGACCACGAAAATGAAGCTGGAAAAACTGGCCTGAAGCTGCCCTTTCATTCGCGGTGCATGAGTCCGATCAGGGCCAGGATCAGGATGACGATGCCAAAACCGAAGTAGAGAAGGGTAAAGGTGTTGAGTTTGAGCAATCCCCCGCTGGTAAAGAGGTCTAAGTTGATGATGTAGCCCCAGTAGAGAGTGAAACAGTAGTTGATGACCAGGGCCAGTTTGAGGCGACCGAAGAGCAGAGCGCCCGTGCTCAGAACGAGCAGCATAATGACATGGGAAAGGGGAACAGCCAGCTGGGTGGATGTAAAAAACTCGGACTTAAAAAGATCCATGGTGTACCTCCGGCAGTCAAATCGCTACCCGTGTTTTCATCATCGCGAAGGAATTATCTTTTTTCTCTTTATAGATGTCAAGGGAATTCGTATTTCCATGGGCTTAAGGAGGGAGGCGTGGGCATTCCCTCCGGTGTTTCCCCTGAAAAAAAGGAGTGACAGGATGACAATGCAACGATGCGTCTTTCTGCTTCTGGCGACCCTGCTGTGCCTGGCCGCCGCGGCCTGCACCGCTCCCCTCTTCCGGAACTATGGCCGGATCAGCCTCAATGGGGAGACAACGGAGGCTTTTAAAAATTACCGTGTCAACAGCGAATTCCGCTACTATATAAGCGGCTCGGACCTCTATCCTAACGCCCTCATGGGACTGCATCGGGACTGCCGTCTCGACCCCGAGACCCTCTGGAAGGAGGTGGAGATGACACCGGAGAAGATGAAGGAGATCGTCGAAAACATGAAGACCAAGGCCTTCGAATTCTGCCAGTTCCCCCATGGATTCGAACTTCGCAATGAAAAGGGGCAAGCGATCGGCGTCTGGTATTCGATCCTTTCGGCCCGGACCTTCCTCCGTATGGAAGAAAATGGAACCGTGAGGATCGACACACCCGATCTCGAAACCTACGAAAAGCTGGAAATTAAGGAAAAGGATAACTGAGCGGCGGTGGTGTCAGAGACCTCAGGGTATTTGTCCCTTGCAAATCCCCTGGAAATCCGGTAAGGGTTTCGTCAAATCTCTCCGAGGAGGCAGGACGCTATGAAGGCTTTGGTCACCTACTACTCTCAGACCGGCAACACCGAGAAGCTCGCGCGCGCCATCTATGAAGCGATTCACATTGAGAAAAAACTCCTCCCCATCG
>JAHJQP010000038.1 GCA_018819165.1 Pseudomonadota bacterium | reverse complement strand
CGACGATACGAGAGACCTGGCCCGGATGGTGGATCCGAAATCCTACAACATCGAAAGCATCGTGACCATTTACCGGGGCCTTCCCGGAAAAGGAACGGGACTGAGGGCCGTCTTCGAGGTCGCATCCTTCCTGAAGGCGAGGGCCGTTGCCGTTTTCGATTCCGACCTGCTGTCGATCACGCCGGAATGGGTCCGCAACGTCCTGGAACCGGTTTTCCACGGTTACGACTACGTCGCGCCGAATTACAACCGCTACAAGTTCGACGGGACCATCACCAACACCCTCGCCTACAACCTGACCCGGGCGCTCTACGGCCAACAGATCCGCCAGCCGATCGGCGGCGACTTCGGCATCTCCCCGGCCTTGGTGAAACACTACCTGGATCAGGATGTCTGGGACTCGGACGTCGCCAAGTTCGGGATCGACATCTGGATGACCACATCGGCCATCGTGGGGGGATTCCGCCTCTGCCAGGCGAAGCTGGGGGTGAAGCTGCACGACCGAAAGGACCCCGCCTCCGACCTCGGCCCCATGTTGCGCCAGGTGGTGGGCACCACCTTCCAGTTGATGGACAAGTATGAGGATTACTGGCTGAAGATCAGGGGGTCCGTAGAAGTGCCCACCCTGGGCGAGTTCGTCGATCAGAAGGTGGATCCCTTCGACATCAATCAGTCGAATCTCATCCAGTACTTCAAGGTCGGCATGAGCAATTTCGGCAGCGTCTGGAAGAACATCATCGAAGAGCAGGACTTCAAGATCGTCCATGACCTGGCCCGGATCAAGAATGGCGAGCAATTCTCCATGCCCATCGACACTTGGGTCCGGATCGTCTACCGGTACGCAGGCGCCTTCCACGCCACGCCCCGGCAGCGTTTCAAGGTTCTGGACACGCTGACCCCCCTCTATTACGGGCGGGTCGGCTCCCTGGTCAACGAGCTCAAGGACAAGACCCAGCAGGAAGCCGAGCTCCATTTCGAAGAGCAGGCCCTGGCCTTCGAGAGGATGAAGGATTACCTGATCGAGATCTGGGAAAGAAAGGGGGGATAGAGATGGCCGACTTTTGCCAGAACGGTGTCATCACGACCCTGCAGAAGCTCAAGCCGAGGCCGGTCGAGGAGATTGAGCGGGAATTGAAGGCGATCTCGCAGAAGCGAAAGATGGTCCTGCTGCTGCCCGCGCTCGTGACGGAATTCGAAGGGAAGGCGATGCCCAGGATCATCGAGGAATTGAAGAGGGTGGATTATCTCTATAAAATCGTCCTCTCCCTGGACCGGGCAACCAAACCGCAGTTCAGGGAGATCAAGAAGATCATGTCGGTTCTGCCGGTTGACGTCCGGGTCGTCTGGCATGACGGTCCCCGGATGAAGGCGCTGCTCAAGGAACTGATGGATTCGGACTTCAAACTGGACATGCCCGGCAAGGGCCGGTCTGTCTGGATGACCCTCGGCTACATCCTCGCGGACAGGGATGTCTACGCGATCGCCCTCCACGACTGCGACATCGTCAACTACAATCGGGAAATCGTCGCGAGGCTCATCTATCCGGTCGTCCACCCCTCCCTCGACTTCGAATTCAGCAAGGGATACTACGCCAGGGTGACGGACAGGCTCTATGGCCGGGTCACGAGGCTGTTCTACACTCCCCTGATCCGGACCATGAAGCGGATCCTGGGGTACAACGCCTTCATCGAATATCTCGACAATTTCCGTTACGCCCTTTCCGGCGAATTCGCCTTCGACAGCAACCTGGCCAGGGGCATCCGGATATCCCCAACCTGGGGGTTGGAGGTCTCCATGCTCAGCGACGCCTATCAGAAGACCTCCGTCAATAGGATCTGCCAGGTGGAGATCATCGAGACCTACGAGCACAAGCATCAAGTCCTGAACAAGAACAAACCGACCGAAGGGCTCATCCGCATGGCGACCGACATCGGCAAGGCTCTGTTTCGGGTCTTGAGCCAGGACGGCCTGGTGATGAGCGAGGCCTTCTTCAGAACCCTGATGACGACCTACATCCAGGAGTCGCGGATCGCGATCGAGAAATACCATGCCCTCGCCCTGCTCAACGGCCTGACCTACGACCGGCACGAGGAGATCGAGGCGGTGGATGCCTTCGTCGTCTCCCTGAAACTGGCCATCGAGGAATTCGTCAAGGATCCGGTCGGAATCCCCATGCTCCCCGGCTGGGTCCGGGTCGTCGCCGCCATCCAGGATTATTCGGACAGGCTCTACGAGGCCGTGGAGGAGGACAACCGGTAGTCCTGTTTCGCAAGGCATTTCCGACTTGCCATTACCTCTTCGCACGCCAGCGGCAGCATCACCTATGCCGTGAACAGTGCGGGCGCCATCACGCCGTAGCTTGGGATGAAGTGATGACCATTTCTCTTATCTTGCCGGAAAGGCTAAGATCAATCGCGATGTAATGATCCCCCCATGAAGCTGAGCCCGAACGAATTCGATAGAGCGGTACGGCGCGCATACGGCCGCATCCCGGCGGAGATCCGGGACCGGATGGACAACGTAGTGCTCACCGTGAGAAGACGCCCGACGCAGGAGATGCTGGAAGAGACGGGATATCCCCCGAATGAGCCGCTGCTTGGCCTCTACTGGGGGGCCTCCCTTCCAGAGCACTCGTTCTTCGCCCCGCCCCCGCTCCACCCCGATACGATCTACATCTTCCAAGAACCTCTGGAAGGGATGTGCTGGACGATCGAGGAGTTGGAGCGGGAGATCGAGATCACGGTCGTCCACGAGGTTGCCCACTTTCTCGGCATCAGCGAGGAGCGGCTGGAGGAACTGGGTTACGGGTAATGCCGTAGTTTTGTGAAAACCAAGGAGAAATCGGATAGGAATGGATGCTTGGGGATGTCTGATTCTGGGGCTTACGCCACTCACATCTATGGACCTGCCCGCCACACAAGGATCGCCTCGTGCGGCGGGCGCATTTCATAACACCGATGCAAAGCGCCGGAATCCGGCATCACTGCCGGATGTCCGTTAGTATCTGCCGCGGCCTCCGCCTCCGCCGCCCCTGTAGCCTCCGCCTCCACCACTTCTAAATCCGCCGCCGCGATTCTGATCACGACGCGGACCGGTCGACTCCGTCTTCGGCCGGGCCTCGTTCACGGAGATTGTTTTCCCGTCGAGATCGCCGCCATTGAACTTCTTGATCGCCTCCTGGGCGCCCTCTTCGGTTTCCATCTCGACGAAGCCAAAGCCCCGCGACACACCGGAAAACTTGTCCTTGATGACCGACACCGTTGCGACCGCCCCCGCCTCGGAAAAATTGTTCCGTAGATCGTCCTCGGTGACCTTCTGCGACAGGTTCCCCACATACAAATTTTTGTTCATGTTTCGCCTCCTTATGGTTTGCGAAAAGCCCCTCCATTTTCCCCTGGCAAAGGGAGAAATGGGTCAAGGTGGTGTTCATGCCGCGCCGGATCCTGCCGGGGCATGAAGGTTTGACAAATAAAAAAACCGCCGAGACTCTGAAGAGTCTGGCGGTTCACCTTACGCTTCATCACGTCAATGTTCGAATCCTGCCGGCCGACCCCCGGACGTCCGCCTCGCATCCCCCCGGCATTCGATTTTCTCTTATGCTGAACGGCAAGGGAAGTCAAGCCATTTCTCCAGACGAGACGGCAACCTTGCGCCCCGGCCGGGAATCTTCCCTGCTCAATTTCGCGGATCAGCCGCTGATCGTTCATGATTTCAGTATAACAGCGTTTCAAGGCTTCACAGGGCGGGCTGCTGCTGGGTCAGACAGTGGATCGCGCCGAGTCCCCAGACGAGATCGACGGCGTGGATGCCGACGACCGGGCGATCCGGAAACAGCTCCGCGAGGATCCCCAGGGCAACCCTGTCCCGGGGATCGTTGAAGGTCGGCGCCAGCACGGCGGCGTTCGCGATGTAGAAATTCGCATAGTTTGCCGGGAGGCGCTGACCGTCGAAATAAAGGGGCGCCGGCATGGGGAGGGGGATCACCTCGAGGCGCGAACCGTCTTCGAGTTTCATCCCCTGCAGGCGTTCGCGATTTTCCTGCAGCGGCACGTAGTTCACGTCGCGCGGATCCGCTTCTTGGCACAGCACCACGGTGCACTTGTTGACGAAGCGGCAAAGATCGTCGATGTGTCCGTGCGTATCGTCGCCGGCGATCCCCTTTCCCAGCCAGAGGATATTTTTCACGCCCAGATTCGCCTTGAGGGCCTGTTCGATCTCGCTCTTTCCGAGGCCGGGATTGCGGACCTGCACCTCCGGATCGAGCAGGCATTCTTCGGTGGTCAGGAGCGTGCCCTTGCCGTTGACCTCGACGCTGCCGCCTTCCAAGACAAAGTCCTTTTCTCCGATCCTGGCGGGCAGGAGCCGCAACCGGAGTTTCCGCGCGGCCAGCAGGGGAATGCGTGCATCCTTTTCCCAGTCCGGATATTTCGCCCAGGCGTTGAACCGAAACCGGGCGATCGCCACCTCAAGGGGAAGCGCATTGCGCCTGACGAAAATGGGACCCGAGTCCCGCGTCCACCCGCGGTCGAAAGGGAAATTAAAGAATTCGATGCGGGCCGGATCGACGCCGACGCGCTCCAGAAGGAGCTGCGTCTTCCTTTGTGTCCGTTCGTTGACGATGATGCGCACGATCTCTCCGGGGGCGATCTTCCGCACGATCTCGCCATAGACCCAGGGGATCGGGACGATCTTACCCGGCCAGTCGGCCCGGTTGCAAGGCCAGCCGATCCATGTCGCCTCGTGGGGTTCCCACTCGGCCGGCATATGGAAACCAAGGGCTGCGGGGGTTGACTGTTGGTTTGCTTTCATTTCTTCCCCGGCGCCTGCTCGTCCAGAAATCGCTGCGCGATCCCGCCGTAGGCATCGATGCGGCGATCGCGCAGGAAAGGCCAGTTGCGACGTACGTCTTCCAGGTGATCAAGGTCTACCTCGGCCAGCAGGATCTCTTCTCTGTCCGGAGAAGCCTCGGCGAGGATGACGCCCTGCGGATCGGCGATAAAGGACGAGCCCCAGAATTCGATCCCGGCGCCGCCCCCCGCCGGCCGCTCATGGCCGATCCGGTTCACCGCTGCGACATAGACGCCGTTCGCAATCGCGTGACCGCGCTGCACCGTCTGCCACGCCTCCCGTTGCACCCGGCCGTGCTGCTTTTTTTCGCGGGGATGCCAACCGATTGCAGTGGGGTAGAAAAGGATCGCCGCCCCCTGAAGCGCCGAGAGCCGAGCCCCTTCCGGATACCACTGATCCCAGCAGATCAGTGTTCCGATCCGCCCGTAGCGGGTGGCAAAGACGGGGAAACCGAGATCGCCGGGGGTGAAATAGAATTTTTCATAGTAGGCCGGATCGTCGGGGATGTGCATCTTGCGGTAGAGTCCAACCATCCGGCCATCGGCATCGATGACGGCGGCGCTGTTGTGGTAGATGCCCGGCGCCCGGCGCTCGAACAGAGGGGCGACGATCACCACCCTGCGCTTCCGGGCGACCCCGGCGAGGGCCTCCGTGGCCGGGCCGGGGATGGATTCGGCGAAATCGAAAAACGAGGTGTCCTCGGTCTGGCAGAAGTACTCCGAGCGGAACAGCTCCGGCAGACAGATCACCTGCGCCTTTTTTTCCGCCGCCCATTCGAT
>JAHJQP010000213.1 GCA_018819165.1 Pseudomonadota bacterium | reverse complement strand
CAGAGGATCTTCTCTGTTCAAATAACAGATATTATCCGCCAGGGAGGCAAGCTCCCGGATATGATCCAGATGGGCGTGGGTGATCAGGATATGATCGACTCCGGCCTGTTCTTCCTGCGTCAGAACCGACGTCACAGCTCCGGCATCGAGCAGGGTCTTAGCGTCGATCAGAAACCCCGTAAGGCCGTATCCGGGGATCTGCGAACCATAGCAACCCAACACTCTGATTTCCATTCTCTGACATCCTCGATCAGGCAGCGCGTTACCGCCTACCCCCCGGCGGTCGAAGATCATGATCCCCGAAAAGCCTGTTGGAAAGATCACCCTCGCCGACGCGGATGACGGCTCACACACCCCGTTTGGAATGCCAATGAAGCGGTTTTCGGTCCGTCGCGGCGGTCCTGTCCCTACCGGGGCAACTAATCCGCCGTTACCTTGAAGACCTGATCGCCGGGACGGACACGGTCCGTAACCTTGATGCCGATATAATCGCCAGCAACCGCCCGGAGCACCTTCTGATTGTTGATCTCCATGGAATCAAGCGGTATGGCCAGATCCGTGGTATGTCCCGTGAATTTGAGGGTATCCCCGATCCGGACCTCCCCGTCCGTGATCTTGACGGCCGCAACGCTCGGTTTGGAAAAAAACTTCACGACTTCCCCGACCTTCTGCTCAGCCATAACCGGTCCTCCTTACGCATGACATTGTCGGACAAAACACCTTTTTGTGACCCATTTGCGGTCAAACTATATCGTTTCTGATTAAAAATACAAGGGGGGAAATTAAGGTAAATACAAAAAGAGGGCGGGGCGAATGCCCGCCCTCCGCACGTTTTTTTATTTCTTTGAGGCGGGTGACTTCTTCTTTTTTTTCTCCGTGTCCGCATCGCGGACGAATTCTATGATGGACATGGGAGCATTATCGCCTGTGCGATAACCAGTTTTGACGATCCTCGTATAGCCGCCGGACCTGTCCCGATACCGCGTGGAGAGCTCCCCGAACAACTTTCCCACCATCTCCCGATCCCGGACATACGCAGCGGCCTGCCTCCTCGCATGGAGATCACCCCTCTTGCCGAGCGTGATCATCTTCTCCGCCACTTTTTTCAGCTCCTTCGCCTTCATGTCGGTGGTCTTGATCTTCTCATATTTCAAAAAGGAAGTCACCATCGTCCTGAGCATCGCCTTGCGATGGCTTGTCGTTCTCCCCAGTTTGCTTCCAAATATTCCCTGGCCCATCGAATATCATCCTTTCCCACAGACAAATCTATTCTGCCTCTGCGGCCGCTTCTTCCGGGTTTTCGGCCTTGTCCCACGGAGAGAAACCCAGCTTCATGCCGAAGCCGAGACCCGAATCCAAAAGAATCTCCTTGATCTCAGTCAACGATTTCCTGCCGAAATTCTTGGTCTTGAGCATCTCCGCTTCCGTCTTCTGAACCAGTTCCCCGATCAGATTGATACCGGCATTTTTAAGACAATTTGCCGAACGCACGGAGAGTTCCAGATCATCCACGTGTCGCTGAAGGATATCGTTGATATCTTCCTTTTCCACGATCTCGTGCGCTTCCCCCTCTTCTTCCGCCTCGGAGAAATTGATGAAGGGATCCAGCTGCTCTTTGAGTATCTTCGCAGAGTAGGCCACGGCATCCTCCGGGAGAACGCTCCCGTCCGTCCATATCTCAAGAATCAGGCGGTCGTAGTCTGCAACCTGGCCCACCCTGGCGTTGGTCACGGTATAATTGACTTTCTTTGTCGGTGAAAAGATCGCATCGATATTGATGGTTCCCTCAGGCTGCTCCGGATCCCTTTCCTTCTGGGCGGGGACATAACCCTTACCCATCTTGACGACCAATTCCGCTTTGAGAAAAGCATCCCCGATCAATGTTGCGATATAGTGGTCGGGATTGAGGATCTCCACCGTCCCGTCGGTGATGATATCCGCCGCGGTGACCACCCCTTCCCGGGAGGTATCGATATGGATGGTCCGCGGCCCGTCCTGATGAAGCTTCAGCCGTACGCCTTTCAGATTCAGAATGATATCGGTTACGTCCTCTTTTACTCCGGGAATCGTGGAAAATTCATGAAGGATCCCGTCAAATTTCACTGAAACAATGGCCGCCCCCTGAATAGAAGAGAGTAGAATCCTTCGCATAGCATTTCCCAAGGTGATGCCGAAGCCGCGCTCCAGCGGCTGGCAGCTGAACTCCCCATAAAAACGGGTATGGGTCGCTTCGTCGATATCGACTCTTTTTGGTTGAATCAAACTGCGCCAGTTTCTCTGCATAATTTCTTTCCCTGTCCTTCCGATGCCTAGTTAGTGCTTACTTGGAATAAAGCTCTACGATCAGCTGTTCCTTTACCGGCATCGTCAATTCTTCACGGGTAGGAAGCGTCTTCACGACGCCCCTGAAGTTTGTTTTATCGATTTCCAGCCATTGAGGCACACCCCTTCTGGCAACGGTTTCCATAGCCTCGAGGATCCGCTCGACCTTGCGGCTCCCCACTCTGACCTGGACCTCGTCTCCAAGCTTGATCAGATAGGAAGGAACATTGACCGGCTTTCCGCTGACCATAAAATGGTTATGTCTTACCATCTGTCTTGCTTCCGTACGCGAATTGGCAAAACCCATCCTGAAGACCATGTTGTCCAGCCTTCTCTCCAGAAACACGAGGAGATTGGTTCCGGTAATTCCTTTTTGTCTGTCAGCTTTATGGAAATATCCCCGGAACTGCTT
>JAHJQP010000212.1 GCA_018819165.1 Pseudomonadota bacterium | reverse complement strand
TCGTCACTGACCAACCGCCAGATCGACCTTGATCTTGTCAAGGCTGTCCTGAAGAAACTCCTTCGCCAGGAGGATAAGAAACAGATTACGATCGAGGAGATTATTAAAAGCGTGTCTGTAAAATTGAACATCAAGATCGCCGACATCCGTTCTCATAATAAAACCAAAAATCTCGTCCTCGCTCGACAGGTCGCCATGTTCCTGGCGCGTGAGATGACCAGCGCCTCCTTCCCGGACATCGGGGAAAAGGTTGGAGGCCGGGATCATTCGACGGTCATCTACGCCCATAACAAAATAAAAAAACTCCTGACAGTGGATAAAACCCTTCGCATTATCTTGGAGGATCTCCAGGAATCACTTCTCAACAAAGGTTGATATGTCATTGGTTGCACCTTTCCACAGACGAATAAAGAAAAGGCCCGGGATAAAAAAGGGTAAACTGCGGTTATGAACTCTACTCACAGGGCCTACTACTACTATTAGTTTTTTATTTATTATAAAAGGGATCTTTTAAGATAGTAACCTGTTGATGAAGGGGAAAGGATGGTCATAGATATGGAATTCAATGTGAAAAGAGAGATCTTTCTGACGGGTATTCAGAAGACGCTTGGTATTGTGGAGAAGAAAACCACGATGCCGATCCTGAGTAACCTTTTGCTCAGGGCAGCCGATGATCGGCTTACGATCATTGCAACGGATCGGGAGATAGGTCTTGTGGCGGACTATGAGGCGGAGATCATCCAGGGAGGTGAGATTACGCTCTCGGCGAGAAAGCTCCATGAAATGGTCCGCGAGGTTCAGGGTGAGAAGATCCATGTTGTCAAGAACGAGAGGGATATGGTGATGATTACCTGCAATAAGGCGGTCTACCGTATCCCCGGTATACCGGCGGACGATTATCCGGTGGTGGCGGGTCAGGAAGAAATCCCGCAGTGCAGGATCAAAGGAGGCATCCTGAAGGAGTTGATCCGCAGGACAGCCTTTGCTATGTCGACAGACGAGACGAGGAAGACGCTCAATGGTGTTTTTCTGGAGACGGAGAAGTCAGCTGAGACGTCGATGATCAGGATGGTGGCGACCGATGGTCATCGTCTTGCCCTGATGAAGATCGATACCGGGGAGAAGGATTTTCTGGATCTGGAGAAGGGCGTGATCGTTCCCCGGAAGGGGATCGGGGAGATCCGGAGGCTTGTGGATGAGGAAATAGGGGACATGTCCCTGGGGATCGGTAAAGGGATGCTGATGATCAAGACCGATCATACCCTCTTGAAGGTAAGCCTGATAGACGGGGAATATCCGGATTACAGCCGTGTGATCCCTGTAGGAAAGGGGTTGGTTGTGACTCTGGAAAAAGACAAGTTTATGCATGCCCTCCGCCGGATGAGCGTTATCTCTTCTGAACGTTATAATGGTGTAATAATAACTATTTCCGAAGGCAGGTTGGTGATGAACTCCACAAACCCCGATGTAGGGGAGGCCAATGATGAGATCGATATTTCCTACTCAGGAGAGGAGCGAAGCACCGGTTACAATGTGACCTATCTAGCTGATGCCGTCGAGGTGATTGACGAGGGGCAAGTGGAATTCGAGATCGGCGCCGGGATGAAGCCCGGGGTGGTCAGATCGATCGGAAATGAAAATTACTTCTGCATCGTCATGCCTCTGAAACTTTAGTGGTTTGCGGAATAAATCGATTAAGAACAGGAAGAGAGTGAATGGAAATCAATAATCAGGAAATAGAGCAAAGTTACGGCGCCGATAGCATCAAGGTGCTGGAGGGTCTCGAAGCGGTCCGGAAGCGTCCGGCCATGTATATCGGGAGTACCGGAAAAGAGGGTCTCCATCATCTGGTCTATGAAGTGGTGGATAACAGCATCGATGAGGCGTCAGCCGGTTTCTGCGACAATATCGTCATCAAGATCCGGGTGGACAGCAGTATCATGGTCGATGACAATGGCCGCGGGATACCGGTGGATATTCACAAAACTGAGGGGATTTCAGCTGCAGAGGTGGCCCTTACTAAGCTTCATGCCGGCGCAAAGTTTTCCAACGAAAGTTACAAGATCTCCGGCGGCCTCCACGGTGTCGGGGTTTCGGTTGTCAATGCCCTCTCTTCTTATCTGGAGATGGAAGTCAGGCGGGACGGCGGTGTTTACACACAGTCTTATGCCCGTGGCGTGCCGACGGCTCCCCTGGAGATGGTGGGCAGGACCAAAAGCCGCGGGACCAAGATTACCTTCAAACCGGACGACATGATCTTCGAAGATCTGGACTTTAGCTACGACACCGTGTCCAACCGGTTAAGGGAGCTTGCGTTTCTGAATTCCGGGGTGAAGATCACCCTGATCGACGAACGGATCGACCGCCAGAGCGAGTATTTCTACAAGGGCGGAATCGTCTCTTTCGTCGAGTACATCAACCGGAACAAGAAGGTCCTTCACAAGAATCCGATCTTCATCACCGGTTCAAAAGAGGACTGTCTGGTCGAGGTGGCGCTCCAGTATAACGATACCTATGCGGAAAACGTTTTTTCCTTCGCCAACAGCATCAACACGACGGAGGGGGGAACGCACCTGATCGGCTTCCGTTCGGCCCTGACGCGGGCGTTCAATAACTACGCCACCAGCAGCAACATCCTGAAAAACGGGAAGGAATCCCTGAAGGGGGAGGACCTTCGCGAAGGCCTGGCCTGCGTGATCAGCATCAAGATCCGCAATCCCCAGTTCGAGGGGCAGACGAAGACGAAACTCGGCAACAGCGAGGTCAAGGGCCTCGTCGAGGGGATCGTCTACGACAAGATCAGCAGCTATCTGGAGGAAAACCCCTCTGTCGCCAAGCAGCTCCTGGGCAAGTGCCTGGATGCGGCCCGGGCGCGCGAAGCGGCCCGGCACGCCCGCGAACTGACCCGGCGCAAGACCGCCCTTGAGGTCGGCGCCCTCCCCGGAAAGCTGGCCGACTGCCAGGAGCGCGATCCGGCGCGGAGCGAGATCTACCTCGTCGAAGGGGACTCGGCCGGCGGCTCAGCCAAACAGGGCCGTGACCGGAAGAACCAAGCCATCCTGCCGCTCCGAGGCAAGGTGCTAAACGTCGAAAAGGCGCGCTTCGACAAGATGATCCAGAACGAGGAACTGAGGGTGATCATCACCGCCCTCGGCATGGGGATCGGCCAGGAGGACCAGGACATCAGCAAACTTCGCTACCATAAGGTGATCATCATGACCGATGCCGACGTGGACGGCCTCCACATCCGGACGCTTCTGCTCACCTTCTTCTTCCGCCAGATGAAAGAGATCATCGAGCGGGGCTACCTTTACATCGCCCAGCCGCCGCTCTTCAAGATAAGCGACCGCAAACAGGAAATCTACATCCACAACGAGGAGACGATGAAGAACCACGTCCTCGACAGCGGCGTGAACCGCGTCCGGCTCCTGGCCGTAGGGGACACCTTGCGGCAAGGTGTCCCCGCAATCACCGGCAAACGCCTCCTCGATCACATCCGCAAAGCGATGCGGATCGAGACGATCCTCGATAAGTTCGAAAAGGAGGACAGGGAACGCCACGTCGTCCGGATTCTGGCCGGCGACCCCGCCATCG
>JAHJQP010000211.1 GCA_018819165.1 Pseudomonadota bacterium | reverse complement strand
GACGGGACATGAGGCCCGCGGCAAAGATCGATGTAGCCGTTCTGGCTGTAGAGGCTGACCGTCTTGACGTCCGCCGGCAGGTCGTTCAGGAGTTCGACCTTGTAGTGTTCCCCTTTGCTCCGGAAAAGCTCAACGGCCTCCTCGCGGCTCACCTCACGCCGTTCGAAGGGGCAATCCGCCGCGGCGATCTCCCGCATCCGGGTTTCGATCCGATCGAGATCCTGCGGGGTGAAACCCTCGGCATATTCAAAATCGTAATAGAAACCGTCTTCGATGGCGGGACCGATGGCGACCTGAATACCTGCGAAGGTCTCCTGTACCGCCTGGGCCATGACATGGGACATGCTGTGACGGAGGATCGAAAGGCCCTCCGACGAAGCGGCATCGATCGGCTCGATGGCGGCATCTTCGGCAAGAGAATGGCTCAGGTCGACCGGCAACCCGTTCACCTTAGCCGCCATTGCTGAAGCGAGATTCCCCCCCTGGCCGCCCGCAAGGGCCTCCCCTACCGTAAGCCCCGCCGGACACAAAGCCTCTTTTCCACCCGGCAGGGCAATCTTTATTTTCTGCACCATATCCCGCTTCCTATGAAGAAAGGGCATCAGCACTATGCGATGATGCCCTCACCAATACCTGCCGCCCGCTCAAGACGCCATTACGGATCCAACATACCCAATCACTCTAGCCGCTTGCGAAGGCAGAGTGGTTATTGAAAATGGTAGGCACGCAGGGATTTGAACCCTGGACATCCACCGCGTCAGGATGGCGCTCTCCCCCTGAGCTACGTGCCTGCATGAAATTCTCCCGCCGAGAGGGTGCTTTTTCTAACAAGAAAATACAGTGATGTCAAGGCAAATATCATTTTCTTGCGTCGTTGTTGATGAGCTTCATGCCCCTCGCCATGTAGTACAGGCCGGAAATGATCGTGAAAAAAGCGGTCACCCAGTAGAGTGTTAGGAGCCACATCTCATTGAAAGCGACGGGCAGACATAGGACGGAAAGGCTAAGCAGGACCGTGACGAGCTGCAGGGTTGTCGTGATCTTACTGATGAAAGCCGGACGGATTTCCACGGGAATCGACATGATGGAAAAAACGGAGATGCCCAGCAGAATGATGAAGTCCCGGCTGATGACAATCACCGTTAACCATGCCGGAATAATGTGCAGGACGGACAGCGTTACAAAGGAACTGGCCAGAAGCGCCTTGTCGGCAATCGGATCCAGATAGGAACCGAGGACGGTCTGCTGACGCAGGACCCTGGCTAGGAATCCGTCGAGAGCATCGGTAAGGCTCGCAGCGATAAAGACAATCAGCGCCTTGAGAAATGAGCCCTGGATGAGCAGGATGACAATGACCGGCACCATGATGATTCTCAGCAGCGTCAATAGGTTCGGAATATTCATTTTTTAGTTCTCACCAGTATCAGATACCGCCACGATCCCTCGCCCTGTTCCAGTCCACCCACTCATCCCTGTCCTCTGCCTCGGTGAAATCCCTCGGCTTCTCAGGTATTCCGTCCGCTCCGATTCTCACCTGTTGCATCGCCTTGATGATGAGAGTCCATTCCTCCATGGTCACCCTGTGCGGCCCGGGAACCGGCTTCGGACCATCAACCCGGGTGGGCGGTCCGAGCGGCTTCGGCGCCTCCAGCGCCTTCCCGCCGCCGCTTACATAAACCGTCCCCTCATAGACCCTGACCAGGGCCGAGAGGTCCTTCTCGACGTTCATCCGGTAAATAGTCCCCCGAACTCCGGCGACCGCATAATCACAGGATACCTCAACATTTCCCTTCACTCCCAGGGTTTTCACGACGTTGGCCCACGCCCTGCCGAGGACGATATGGACCTTCACCTCCCGGGGCGCGGCCGTTCCTCCCGGTTCCACCCGGATCACCCGGAACTCGGAATCCCCGGCAAAACGGACCAGGCTGCTGTCGGGAAGCAGGATTTCCAGTCGCGCTCCCGCCCCGGTGCGCACTTGATCCCCCTCTCCCAGGGCATCTTTGAGCGTCAGGGGAAACCACTTTCCCTCTTCCAGGACTTCTGCAGACCCCGTGAGGAGAGTCACCGTGGCCTCGCCCTTCCCGATGGCCAGTGTCACCACCCGTCTCGCCTCCGCCTGTTGAAGGAAACAGGCGGCATGGAAAAGAAAGGTTGCCAGAAAGAGGAACAGGATCTTCTTGTTCACGGATATCCCCCCTCGAGAGGCGGCTCAGGAACCGATTGCATCCGGGCCATCCGGCAGAGTCGAAAGCGACTTGTTGACAACCTCCTGAATGGCCGGCTCAAAAACCTGAGAGGTTTTCAATTCCAACTGTTTACGGAAGAAACCGTAGTTGCGACGGGTTGTCCGATAGTGCACACGCCAGAGGCTCTCTCCCGTTCTGGCGCTCCTCATTTCGAATTCCACATCCACCGTGGTCGGCGCATAGAAAAGAATCACTGTCGTTCCGACTTCTTTCAATGTGGTGTACAGGACTGCGTCCACGTTCAGCATTTCGCCCAACAACCGCGGCGAGACCTCATCCCCACCGCCGGCGGCAACTCCAGCCAGCTTCTCGTCGATCACTTTCGGCGGAATCTTTGGATAACCCTTGAAATAGAGTTCCTCGACCAGCTTGTTCCGCAACAGCCTGGCTATTTCAGCATTGGCAGGGCTATTTTG
>JAHJQP010000037.1 GCA_018819165.1 Pseudomonadota bacterium | reverse complement strand
TCAAGAATGCGCGGGCACTGTGCCTCGTGAGGATGGTCGCCGCCGGCGTAGATCTTGAGCTTTTTAAGCATGGCCCTCCCCAGCGTATTCTTGGGAAGCATCCCCTTCACAGCCGTACGCAGAACCTCTGCCGGTTTCTCCCTGAGCATCTTTCCCGCCGTAATGGCCTTTATCCCTCCCGGATAGCCCGAGTGATGGTAATAGACCTTGTCTGTCAGTTTCTTGCCGGTGAGGCTGATCTTGTCGGCATTAACTACAATCACAAAATCGCCCGTGTCCATATAGGGCGCGTAAATGACTTTGTGCTTGCCCCGCAGCCGATGGGCAATCCCGCTGGCGAGCCTCCCCAGTATCTTGTCCTCGGCATCCACGAGAACCCAGTCGCGGGTGACCTCTTCCTTTTTTGCCTGATAGGTTTTCATCATTTTCACCAATTGCATGCGAATTTGGAGTTGGAGAGATACGCAAATTTCCCTCCTTTGTCAAGGAAAAACCTGCATAAAAATTGAAAAGGGAAACGCCTTTCCCGGAAGGGCTACCACGCACCTCCCTTTCCTATCCCGTACAGCGAAAAAACGGCCATCACCGTCCGGTCATCCTCCCGATCGGACACGTTCAGCTCGACGTTCCAACACTGTTTCCGGTAGCGGAGGCCGTAGGTGGATTCAACGGTTCTGCGATCAAGTTGATTCCGCCTCAGGAGATAGGTCGCATCAAGGGACGAAGTCAGGACCGCCTTCAGGGAAAGATTGATCTCCTCCAGGGTATCCCGCGTATAGCGATACCCGGCAGAAGCCGAATCACCGCGGTCGTCGGATAGAGTCAGGTCATAATTGTTCTTGATCCAGTCGCCGGAATTCACATTGTACCTGTTGCGTGCCGACAGGGAAAAATAAGGGAGGGGCGCCAGATCCAGTTCCAGATCCACGTCGCCAAAGGGACGGTTATCCCTGGCCGGAGAGGTCATCTCCCTTCTGGCCTCCCGGATGTCGTAGGTCTGGGCCAGCTTGAAGCGCAGCATCTCACGGTAACTGACCTTCCCATCCTTTCCCTTCACCCGGGCAAGCAGGGTGTTGGTGAGCGCATAGGTCAGACCGTGCTGTCCATGGACTCTCTCCAGAAAATCGGGGGCGCGATCCTGAGAGGGATCGGGGATGTACGTATAGGTGAGCTCCGGTTTGATCCCGTGCCTGATCTTCTCCACCGTCCCTCCCCCGACAGCGAAAACCCCGTTGATTTCCGTGGAAAGGGTTGCCCCGAGCTGGAAGACCTCCCGGTTTCCATATTTATCATCGCCATCGGGCACGGAATCGGACCGCTCCCAGACGCTCCCCCGAAATCCCGCCTGAGGCGTCACCTGCACATAGGGGCCCAGGTTCACCGGCAGATAGAGGGTCGGGTTCATCTCCCAGAGATGCCCCTTCTGACCCTCCTGACGGTAATAGTGATCATATCCGGCGCTGAATTCGATCTGTAGAGGAGTTCCGAAGAGGGGGCGTCTGAACCCCGTCAGGATCACCTCCGGATATTTCTGCAGGGTGGCGTCATTGTCGGCGGAGGAAAAATCATCGGTGTAACGGGCCAGGGCTGTGAGATTGTAAAGGGACCAGTCTTTGACCAGCCTGACCGTGGAGTCCAGCGACCCGAGGGATTGATCCCCCAGGAAGGAGACGCGCCGAAACCGCTCCTCGGGGCTTTGAGAAGTGTGATCCAGGTAATAATTGAACGAGGAAAAGTCCCGGAAATACCAGCGATCCGACACCCGGCGGATATCGCTCCGGATTGAGAAACCGGGGGTGAAGGTCGTTTCATGGTTGAGATAATAGGACCAGCGGTTCCGATCCTCCTGCCAGTCGCGGCTCATGTCCCCGACGGTTTCCGTCACCCGCCTGCGGTCGTTGATAAAATCCCCGTAAAAGGCGCCGAACGACTCCTCGCTTGGAAAGTAACGGAGCTCCACGCCTTCCTTGAAGCCGCGCTTTTCCATGTAGCGCTGATAGAAGGTTGCATCTGCGCTGCCGGAAATGGCCCAGTAGAAGGGCATCTCCACATCCAGACCGTTCTTGTCGCGGGAATAGGAAAAGCGGGGGAAGAGGAGGCCGGTTTGGCGCGTCGTCTTGGCGGGAAAGATGAGGTAAGGCACGTAGAGGAGCGGAATATCCCGGACCAGGAAGCGTCCGTGCTTCAGGGTGCCGTATCCGTCTATGGTCAGATCCAGTTCACAGCCCGCCAGTCGCCAATCAGGATTTTCGCCGTCACAGGTGGTCACCGTAGCGTTTTCCAGCCGGTAGGTCGCCTCTCCCTTCTTTTCGATCCTTTCTCCCCGGATGTAGAAATGGTTCCGGGCGATGAACATCTTTCCGTCATCGACCCATCCGGTTTTGGCCACGATGTCGAAAAACACCCTTTCGCCTTCGAGCACGTCCTGATCGCTCCGGAGAAGGACATTCCCCTCGGCAAAGGCCTCGTTAGTGCCGCGGTTCAAGGTCACATAGTCGGCCTTCAGATACCCCCCGGAAAAGGTAATCAGGACCTTCCCCAGTGCGTGAAAGGTGTCTTGATCGCCGTCATAGGCAATGCTGTCCGCCTCGATGGTGACCGGTCCCCCGCTAAACTCCGTCTGCAGAGCCCAGAGGGGGGGCGTCGCCATGCCGGTCAAAAACAGAATCGCAAAAAAACAAAAGATCTTCTTGAGTCTTTGCACCTTTCCACACCTCTCAGGGCGGCCGGTCCTCAGGTACGGACTCCCCCTTCGCCTGTCATCATCCGATGGCATCGTTTGATTTCTCCCACCAGATAGAGGGAGCCTGCGGTACAGACGAGGTCCTCCTTCCCGGCCAGAGAAAAGGCACGCCTCAGGGCGTCGCCCGGATTTTCCACGACATCGATATCCGAATGGAACCGCCTGGCCGCCGGCAGCAGGACATCGAGGGGGAGGGCCCGCTCACTGTGTGGACGGGTGAGAAACACCCTGTCGGCCAGGGGAAAGAGCCTCTTCGCCATCGTGCGATAGTCCTTATCACCCAGGACACCGAAGAGCAAGAGCAACCGGCGGCGGGGAAAATCGTTCTTCAACGCCCGGCAGAGGGCGGCCACCCCGGCCGGATTATGGGCGCCATCCACAAGCAACATCGGCGATCGCTGGAGAATCTCCAGACGTCCTTCCCATCGCGTCCGCTTCAGACCTTCGGAAACGGCACGCCCTTCAACGCGAAAACCGGCCTCTCCGATCAGCTCCACGGCGCCCAGCGCCAGAGCGGCATTTTTGACCTGATGCCTGCCCGCGAGAGGGCAGACAAGGCGCTCATGTCGTTGCCCGATGCCGTGGTATGAAAATGTTCCGTCCCGATGGGTCGTTGTGCGGATCTCCCTCCCCAACCGGTAAAGCGCAGCCCCTCTTTCCCGGCAGATCGCCTCCAGGGTCTCTAAGACCTGTTTCTGCCCGGCGGCGGTGAGGCATCTCCCCCGCTCCCTGATGATGCCTCCCTTTTCCCACGCGATCTCGGCCAGCGTGTTTCCGAGATACTCCCGGTGTTCGAGGGAGATGTTGGTGATGATCGAGACGAGGGGCATAACTACATTGGTGGCATCCAACCGCCCCCCCATGCCGACCTCCAGAACGGCGATTTCCACCTGCTGCCGGTGAAAATGGAGGAAGGCCATCGCGGTCAGGAATTCGAAATAGCTCACCTCCTCCCGGATCTGCCCTTTCACCCCCCTAACACAGCTCTCCACTTCCCTGCGGCTGATCATCCGGCCGTTGATCCGGATCCTTTCCCGGAAATCGATCAGATCCGGAGACGTGTAAAGTCCGGTCTTGAATCCGCCCGCGGAGAGGATCGCAGCCGTCATCGCCGCCACCGAACCCTTGCCGTTAGTTCCAGCGATCAGCACAGCGGGGAAGCTGTTCTGGGGATTGTGGAGCCGCTCCAGCAGGCAACGGATCGGATCAAGCCCCAGGCGGATACCCATTCTGTCGAAGGAGGAGAGATATTCGAGCGTATCCCGATAGGTCATGGATCACATTGCCTTGAGGGTCTTGACGAGATCAGATCCGGATCACCTGACCGTCTTGAAGTAGGTGGATATTGGCGATTTGCAACAGGTCGATCTCGCGCCTGATCTTCTCGCGATACTGGATTTTCATGTGATAGAGATAGATCCCGTAGTCGAATGGACCCAGCTTTTTCAGTTCACCGGCCAGGCCGGCAGGGGTCAGGTGGCCGCTCAGCTTGGCCACATCCCTCAGGACCGGCTTCTCCGTACTGGGGATGGCGGAAAAACCGGGCCAGATGATGCCGTTGAAAATGTGCTTCTTAAGCGTCTCGATCACAAGGGGGGTGCCGACGACCGTCAGAGGATCTTCTCTGTTCAAATAACAGATATTATCCGCCAGGGAGGCAAGCTCCCGGATATGATCCAGATGGGCGTGGGTGATCAGGATATGATCGACTCCGGCCTGTTCTTCCTGCGTCAGAACCGACGTCACAGCTCC
>JAHJQP010000210.1 GCA_018819165.1 Pseudomonadota bacterium | reverse complement strand
CCCAACGACCTTCCCCCGGAGGATGTGGATCTCAACCGGTTCCACTCCTCCATCCTGAACTGCTCCAAGCACCTCATGGGCGGCATCTATACGCTCCAGGGGACCCTCGACATCATCGAGATGGCGGAACGGATTGCGGGGAGCCCCCGGGCGCTCCGGGAGAGACCTTTTGTATCGTTCATCACCTGCGTGGTTTCTCCCCTCAAGATTGACGACCTCTACGGCGACATCCTCTGTCATATCGCGAAGGCCGGAATGCCGGTGGCGATTCCCGCCGAGCCCCTTACCGGGGCCACGGCGCCGGTCACGATCGCGGGGCTGCTCACCGGTCTTCATGCGGAGACGCTCTCCGGTGTCGTTCTTGCCCAGCTCGTCAATCCGGGGACGCCGGTCCTCTACGCCTGTACGGCCACCTCGACGGACTTAAGGACCATGGGATACGTGAGCGGTTCCGTGGAGATGGGTCTCATCAATGCGGGCGCAGCGGCCATGGCGCAGTATCTCAATCTGCCCAACTACACCACCGCCGGCATGTCCGATGCGAAGGTCGTCGACGCCCAGAACGGCTACGAGAAGGCCGTTACCGATGTCCTCGTTGCCCTCTCGGGCTCGAACTTCATCCACGACGCCGCCGGGCTGGTGGAATTCGCCAGTACGGCCAGCTACAAACAGTATGTGATCGACGACGAGATCATCGGCATGGCGATGCGGGCGGTCCGGGGGATCGAGGTGACGGACGAGACAATCGCCCTGGACGCCTACCGCCGCGTGGGACCCGGAGGGAATTTCCTGGCCGACCCCCATACGATTTCCTGGATGCGCCGCGAGCACTATCAGCCCAAACTGAGCGACCGGCAGTTGAGGATCAACTGGGAAAAGGCGGGGGGGCCGACGGTGGAGGAGAAGGCCGTCGCTACGGCGAAGCGCCTGCTTGCGGACCATAAGCCTCTGGGGCTTCCCGGGAACCTCAATGATGCTCTGCGGGCGGAGTTTCCCAAGATCCGTCCGTAATGGTCCCGGACCCGCGTTCGCATAGACGGTCCGGTCCTGCGGATGCCCTGCCCGGGGCACAGGAGAAACCCATCTCCGGTCGGGGAAAGGACAGGATGGGGGATACGAAATCGAGAAAAGGAGATGAACCGATGGAGCTTTTAGAGAGAATATCCGAGGAACTGCAGAACGGCAATTATATCGATGTGCCCAAACTGACCAGGGAAGCCCTCGCCCAGGGCATTGCACCGGCAGTGATCCTCAGCGATGCCCTGGTCGCCGGCATGGATGTGGTGGGCGAGAAGTTCCGCCGGGATGAGCTCTTCATGCCCGAGGTCCTCATAGCCGCCAAGGCCATGCAGTCGGCCATGGAGGTCCTGAGGCCCAAGCTCATCGAAACGGGGGTGAGAACGGCCGGGATGATTGTCCTCGGCACCGTCAAGGGGGATCTCCATGATATCGGCAAGAACCTCGTGGGGATGCTGTGCGAGGGAACGGGCTATCAGGTGATCGACCTGGGTGTGGATGTGGCGCCGGAGCGTTTTGTCGAGGCGGTGAGGACCCATAAGCCCGATATCGTCGGACTTTCTGCGCTGCTCACCACAACGATGCCCCGAATGAGGGAGGTCATCGAATCCCTCGTGGAAGCGGGGCTGCGGGGCAGTGTGAAGGTGATGGTGGGGGGGGCGCCGGTGACGGAGAAGTTCGCCCAGGATATCGGGGCGGACGGCTATTCCCCCGATGCGACCAGCGCCGTCGAAAAGGTTCGTGTCCTGACAAAATACTGAGAGGGCATGATGCGCTGTTTCCGGGATAAACCATGAGCGCCGCAATCGGCCTGGGGATCGATGTAGGGGGAACCAATACGGACGCCGTCCTCATCGACCTTGCGGAAAAGAAGGTTCTCTCTTTTGCGAAGGCGCCCACCACGAGGGCGGATCTCACCCTCGGCATCGCAGAAAGCCTCCGGGGGCTTGAGAAGCGCTATTTCCCCGGCATTGCCCTCATCGGCCTTTCAACGACCCTGGCTACGAACGCCATCGTGGAGGGGGCCAGAAGGCGCGTATTGGGCATCCTCATCGGTTACGGTCCCGATGATTTTCCTCCCGCCCTGAGGGAGGATGCCGTGCTGATCCGGGGCGGCCATGACGTGCGGGGAGAGGAGCGGGAGCCCCTCGACACGGAAACCCTGCGGGACATCGTCCAAAAGAAAAAGGGCGAGATCGAGGCTTCTGCCGTCTGTGGTTACTTCAGTGTCCGGAACCCCGATCATGAGCTCCGGGCTGGAGAGATCATCCGGCAGTTGACGGGCAGACCGGTCGTTTGCGGCCACGAGCTTTCTTTGCAGCTCGATGCGGTCAAACGGGCCACCACGACGATTCTTAATGCCCACCTGATCCCCGTCATTCATCATCTGGTCGATTCGGTCAAGAAGGTATTTCTCCGGAATCGGATCACGGCGCCGCTCATGATCGTCAGAGGCGACGGCAGCCTGATGGGAACATCGGCCATGATGAATCGGCCCATCGAAACGATTCTTTCGGGACCGGCGGCGAGTGTCATCGGCGCCAGGTATCTGCTGGAACAGGAAGGAGTGGTTGAGAATGCCGTGATCGTGGACATAGGGGGGACCACCACCGATACGGCTCTCCTCAGGAACGGCGCACCATGTCTGAATCCGGAAGGCGCAAGGATCGGTTCGTGGCAGACGAATGTCCAGGCGATCGATATCCGGACGATCGGCCTGGGCGGCGACAGCCAGGTCAGTCTCGATGATAACGGGAACCTCCGGGTGGGGCCGAAACGGATCATCCCGATCGCCTTTCTGGGGGCCGAACATCCGGAGATTGAAGCGGAACTGGAAAGGATCCGGGCGCGGCGGGATCATCTTCCCCTCCATATCGCTCCCGATTTCTGGGTTGCCTTGGGAAAGAATCCGGAGGGGGATGAGGAGAGAGCGGGGCGACGGATCCAGGACTTGCTCGGCAAAGGTCCCCGATCGCTCCTACAGCTTTTCGAAGCGGCAGATCTTGGGATGACCGATGTCCAGCGGGAGATGGCCCGTCTGGAGAAAAAGGGTCTGGTCCAGCATTGTGGTATCACTCCCACCGATTTCCTCCATGCGAACGGGACCTTTGCCGCCTGGAATCGGGAAACGGCCCTCCTGGCCCTGCAGATCCTCTGCGACCGCCACCGGATTTCCTTCCCGGCCCTCAGTGAAAAACTGGCCGAGGTGATGGAGCGGAAGATGGGCCTCCAGATTCTGGATCTGGTTCTGGCGGAACGGGTTCGCCTGCACCGTGATCAGGACGGTTGCAATGTCTGCAGCGTCTTCTGGGATCAGTGTTTTTCACGGGAGAAGAGAAGTGATCATGTCCAGTTCCAGATCTCTCTGAAGAACCGCCTGGTGGGAATCGGGGCGCCGGCCCATGCCTTTCTCCCCCCCGTGGCGCAGAAGCTCGGAACATCCGCGATTGTGCCGTTTCATGCCGGTGTCGCCAATGCCATCGGGGCGATCACCGGCGCGGTCGCCATGACCGATGAAGCGCTTATCAGGCCTGTTCAGGGTCAGTTCAGGCTCCATTACTCTCACGGGGTTGAAGTCTTTGCCGGCCTGGAGGAAGCGACGGTCCGGGGAAGAAATCTCCTTGCAGAGGTCATCCGGGAAAAGGCCGGAGCGGCGGGCGCCGGAGACGTGGAGGTGACCCTGGAAGAGAAGGAACACTGGGCTACCTCCAGGGGAGGGGATTCTCTCTTTATGGAAAAACGGCTGATTGCCCGGGCCATTGGGAGTCCCCGTTTGGAGCCCTCCTGAATGCTTCTCGGCGTATCCGACCGGTCTTCGGATGATCAATGACCGAAAAGGCTGTCCGGTATTTCAGGTAACTTTTAGCGCCGCCTTTCCTTCGAGGCGTTTCCCGACGATCCGGAGAATCTCCTCCTCCAGCTGTTCACAGAGGTTCACCATCCCGGTCCCCCTCGCCAGGAGCTTGCCGGCGAAGGCCTTATCCCGGATGGCCACCGCGTTGATACGGATGTTCAGGAAGGCGCCGATGACGGCCGTGCGGGCGCATAGAGCCCCGACGCCGGCGTCCGTCACGGAAGCGGGGCTGCCCTCCTGTGCCATCGCCCGCAGGAGGTCCATGGCGGCCAGCGATTTTTCCATGACCCGGAGGGGCACCTCCATGGCGTACCGCGTCGCCTCCTCGACGGCCACGGCCCTGCCGGTCTTTTCCTCATCGGTCTGCTTCGGCATGTCTATGGCATTCATGACCCGTTTGAAGGCCCGCGCATCCTCATCCACGAGATCCATCAGTTCCTCTTGCAACTGCCGTCCTTTTTCCGCCCAATCGGAGAATTCCTGCCACCGGTCTTCCAAGCCTGTCTTTTGGGCGGAGAGAGAGGCCACCATCGTTCCCAGGGAGCTTCCCAGGGCGCCGGCGAGCGCAGCCACGGAGCCGCCGCCGGGCGCCGGTGAATTGGAGGCGACCTCATCGGCAAAGGCCCTGCAGGACAGGTT
>JAHJQP010000209.1 GCA_018819165.1 Pseudomonadota bacterium | reverse complement strand
GGATCGGGGCCCTTCATCGCGATGAGAAGGCCCCCCGGGGCGAGGAAAAAGGAGGCCATCCGGACCAGCTCCGGAAGCTTGAAGGCGGCCCGCGAGAGAACCGTATCGAAGCGGCCGGCGCAGGCTTTTTCGCCGATCAGGACTTCGATGCGCTCCCGGATTACCGTAACCCCGTCGAGACGGAGGGTCCGGATGATGTGCGCAAGAAAGGAGGTCTTTTTCCGCGAGGACTCCACCAGCGTCAGTTGCAGGCCGGGAAGGGCTATCCGGAGGGGGATTCCGGGGAAACCGGCCCCGCTCCCGAGATCGATCAGAAGACCATCCGGGCGGGAGATCCACGGCGCCGGCGTCAGGGAATCGATGAAATGGCGGATTACGATCTCCCGCGATGACTTTTCCGAGACCAGGTTGATCCGCCGGTTCCAGATGAGGAGCTCCCGGTGATAGGCGGCCAAGAGGTCCAGTTCCGCCTTCCCGAGACGAATACCGATCTGTGCCGCCCCCTCGGAAAGGGTATGCAGGAATGTTTTTTCCACGCCTCCGTTGTGACAGAGCGTATCTCTCCTGTCAACCCCTTCCTTGTCCCGTAATCCACCACCAACTTTTATTTCACCGCCTGCCGTTCAGCCGCTATGCCGCCCGCAGGGCGTCGACAATCTTCATCCGGGAGGCGCGCAATGCGGGCAGCATGCCGCCGATGAAGCCCATGACGAGTGAAAAAGCCATGGCCTGCAGAACGATGCGCCCGGTGAGGGTGAATTTGAATGCCAATTCCGAAAAGGTCTGAAAGTTCACGGTGGAAACGGTGATGAACTGCATGAAGGAAGCACAGAAGAGTCCCGCAGCGCCGCCGATGACGCCCAGAAGCAGCGACTCCGCGAGAAATACGGCCAGGATGCTTCGCCGGCGGAAGCCCAGCGCGCGCATCGTTCCGATTTCCCCGATCCGGTTGGCCACCGCCGAATACATGGTGATCATGGCGCCGATGATCGCGCCGATCGAAAAGATGACGGTCAGCGACAGCCCGAGAATCCGCAGGAACTTCGCCATCATCTCCGACTGGTCGAGATAGTATCGCGTCTCCCGCTTGGCCTCGAGCGTGAGCCGCGGGTCCGTCTCGATGGCCGTTTTGGCGGCGGGGAACGCGGCGGGATCGCGCAATTTGAAAATGAGCGATGAATAAACGGGCCGGCGGAAGGCCTGCATGACCTGGTCCACGTCCCCCCAGATTTCGGAACTGAAGCCGGTATTTCCCGCATCGAAGATGCCCACCACGGTCCATTTCCGCATTCCCCAGATCAGGGTTCCCTGAAGACCGACCCCCTTGAACCCCTTGGCGATGCTGTTTCCGACGATGATCTCCGACGATCCCATCCTGAACAGGCGTCCCGCGACGAGTTTCACCTGCGGCCGCAGGGGTATCGATGCCTCCTGGACGCCGCGGACCACGACGTTGGAATGGCTGGATGTCTTACCTGCGCCCCGCTTGGGAAGGGCGATCAGAACCACCACCTCCCTGGCCACGAGCCTGCGGCCCTCCCCGCCGATCGCCACCTGGGGCAGCATCTCCACGATCGAGGCCTGTCCTCGTTCGATGCCGCTCATCACCTCCGATGCCGATCCCTTGCGGAAGACGACCACGTTGTCATCCGAGCCCGTTTCGACAAGCGTCTTCTGAAGCCCCGCGGCCATCATCAGGACGGCGGCGAAGACGAACACGACGAGCGCCATCCCGGAGACCGTCAGGATGGTCGTCAGCCTGCGCTTCCAGAGATTCCGCATGCTGTAGGAGAGGGGAATGGCCATTATCCGATCCTCCTTAATCCCTCGGCGATGCCGACGCGGATCGCACGGCGGGCCGGGATGATCGCCGCGAAAAAGGCGATCAGTAAGGCGGCAAGGAGGTCGAGCCAGAGCGTCTGAGCCGAGACGATAAAGATGGGGAAGTAGGTCGAAAGGGTTTGGCCGAAGGCTTTGGCCGCCGGAAACGTCAGAATCATCCCGGCGAAGGAGCCCGTCAGGGCGATTACGAGGGATTCGCCGAAGATCATGATCGCGATATCTGTGCCGCCGAAACCCAGGGTTTTCATGATCGCGTAATCGCCGATGCGCTCCCGGGTGGTCATGGCCATGGTGTTGGCGACGACCGCCATGATGATGAGGAAGGCCTTCTTCTCCGGGGGGCTCAGAATGAATTCCGGATAGATGGCCATATAGGTTCGCGGTTCCACGCAGAAGTTCGGAAAGAAATTCTTCTCATCGATGTAGATGCCGCCGAACCAGTTGCCGTAGGAGACGCCCTTCACCCCCGCGATCTGCCGGATTTTTTCGGCGTAGGTAATCGGGAGGGGGAAAATGATGGAGATCGCGTTTCTCGTGACGAGGCGGGACGCCGAAGCGGCCTCGAAGCCGGCGTACCATGCGCCGATCACCGTACGAAGCAGGCCGAACGCCAGAACGGCCACGGTGATGCCCAGGATCGTCAGACCGCTGCGAAGCTTGTTGTGAAAGGCATTTCTAAAGAGGATTTTGAGCTGGAGCATCGTTCATGTATCCTTTGTCCAAAAGCCTCACAACCTTTGCCCGCCGGGCCGCCCGGGGGTCATGGGTGACCATGACGATGGTCTTGTCCATCTCCCCGTTCAGGCGCTCCATCATCGTCAGAATCTCTTCGGCCGATACCCGGTCCAGATCCCCGGTTGGTTCATCGGCGACCAGAATGGTGGGATCGGTGACGATGGCGCGGGCGATGGCGACCCGCTGCTGTTCGCCTCCGGACATCTCCTTGGGATAATGATCCATCCGGTGCTCCAGGCTCACCATGCGCAGGGCCATTTCGGCGTGCTCCCGCCGTTCCCTCCCGGAGAGCGCGGTCAAGTGGAGAGGCAGCTCGACGTTTTCGACCGCCTTCAGCACCGGGATAAGGTTGTAGAACTGAAAGATGAAGCCGACGTTATTGGCGCGCCAATGGGCGAGCTCGGTCTCCGAAAGGGCAGTGATGTCGACACCGCCCACCCGGATCGTCCCGCTGTCCGCCTTGTCGATCCCGGCCAGGAGGTTCAGGAGGGTCGTTTTGCCGGAACCGGATGGTCCCATCAGCGCCAGGAATTCCCCTTCGGCGATGTCGAAGGTGATATCGTGCAGGACCGGGACGGCGAGGTTCTCCCGGTGATAGGACTTGGAGATATTCTTGATTTCTACGATGGGTGTTTTCGGTTCGGCCAAATCAGCTCCCTTCGCGCTCAAGACAATTTTCGGGTTCATCCGGTTCTTGCGTACTTTCTGGTTTGAATACGGATCGAAAGAGAGTATCGTCAGGTATAAGCTGCAGCCGAGCGAAGCGAGGGAGTTAGGCGCAGGCTTAGCTGTCAAATCGATACTACATTGTTAAGCTTCTTTTCCCTCAAAGATGTCTTTAAATATACCATCTTCTCCCATCAACCGAATCACAGGCTTTTCTTTTCTATGCCGCCTATTAGGTAATACTTGTTCGATAATATTTGAATATATAGCCAAGATTTCTGAATTGCGCCCATTATTCATTTTTTCATAAAGGTTTGATAAAAAAAGATCACCGTTAAAAAAATAGCCTGTTCGCAATATGAAGAAAGCTACCTGCATAAAAACTTTTTCGTTCAAAGAACTGAGTGTGGTATTACCCCGTTTCAAAGAACGGAG
>JAHJQP010000208.1 GCA_018819165.1 Pseudomonadota bacterium | reverse complement strand
GATGGGATTGACGGCCAGGATATTGGATTTTGCGCAATCGGCCAGGGTTTCCGCTGACCATGCAAACCAGTTCTCATCCTCCGTCACGATATCCAGGATAACGCTGCTGTCAACGAGAATCTCCATCATTCCCTCGTCATGGCCAGAATCCTGTCCGTGCGCAAAGCCGCGGTTGCCTTGCCCTTCATGCAGGCAATCAGATCCTTCCCACGGCCTTCGTCGTTCTCGGCTTTCTGAAGAAACACCTTGTTGCCGGAGACGAAAAATTCAACCTCCGTGTTCGCCAGAAATCCCATTTGCTCGCGGACATTCTGAGGAATGGTGACTTGACCTTTTGATGTGATCCGCATGCAAATCCCCCTCCGATTCTTACTGACTATAGTCTTACCAAACCGCAAGCGAATGTCAAGGAAATAAAAGGGGGGGTCAGGCCCGGAAAAGGGGGGACAGCTCCCGATTATTTGCTTCCCTCCTTACTCCTCACTTCTTCCTCGAAGGGTTTCCAGGCCCTTTTCCCATTCCGCCTCCATCCTGGCGGCAGTGTCCCGGAAGGCCGGGTGTTCGTCGGCATAACGCCTGACATCTCCCCGGGTCTCCATCACGGCGGCCGTCACGGCATCGAAGATCCTCCCGATCTTCCCTTGAGAAAGGCCGCAGTGAGAGACGCCGAATGCGCGCAACGCCGCTCCGCTCCACCATTTCTTTGATCCGCCGAGGGAAAGAGCCGGAATGTCGCGGGGAATGTAAGCCGTTGTCGTTACGACGTCGTAGATCGGCGCCAGCCGGATATCGTTGCCCGTCGGATCATCGTAAATGACGCCGTAGTTTTTCAAGTGCCCATCCCCGTTTCTGAGCGCGAGGGAAAGAAGGAGGGATTGGAAAAAGATTTCCCTGGCCACCCCCCGGTGCTGCGGGGAAACATAGCTGTTGATGGATTTGACGACCCGTTCACAGGTGCTGTCGTATTTACCGTCCGCACCTGTCCCCTGCAGGACGCACATGTCTTCGAAGCCCAGATTCCTGCCCTCTTCGGTCACGTCGAACCGCTTCATGACAAAAAGACGTCCGTCTTCGGAAAGGTAAAATTCCGGCGTGGGCAGCCCGGATCGCTTGACCGCGGTCATGCAGAAGTATTCATTGGCCGCCAGATGCGGATAGTCGCCGCCCCAGGATTTGACGATATACGACGAAGACCTGAGCGTTGCCCGCTCGCGGGCGTCGATCATCACCTTGGGCTGTACGCCGGAGATGCCGGATTGCAGAAGGTAGCGGCCCATGAGGTCGTGGAACAGCTCTTCCGTGTCCGGGTATTTGAGGATGTCATCCAGCGATTCGGGTATTGAGGAGGGTTGAGGCGGTTTTTGGTCGGCGGACGTGAAACGGTTGCGTCCGGTCTGATAACCTCCCAGGATTTGCAGGAGCGACAGATCGTCTGTTCGGGCAATCTTGGCGATGGCCTGACGGATGGCGATGAGCATGGCGCCCTCCGGGAGGTTCATCTGAAAAATCGGATGCAGCGCCCGGTCCGTCCAGCTTTGCAGGCGGACGGGCATGGTCAGGGAAACGGCCAGGGAGGCGGCGAGATCCGGGCGATAGGCGAAGACGTAGGGATCGGGGCCCTCGAGGTTTCCTGCAGGAGTGTTTTCGATCCAGACCCTGAGTTTGGACGAGGGGGGCAGCTCCGGCATTTCAGCGTTTTCCTTCCTGCCGCAATTCTTCCAGCGTCGGCGGGGCGCCCTGGGGACGCGTGGTCAACTCAAGCCCGAGATAATCGAGCACCCTGATGATTTTTCGGATGCCGATATCCGCGACGGACCCGTTTTCGATCTGGCTCAACGTGGAGCGTCCGATTCCGGTGGCGTTTGCCAGCGCGGATTGCGTCAACTTTAGTCGCCTTCTCGCTTCCCGGATGGCGTTACCGAGGAGAAAAAGCATTCCTTTCTGACCTCACTATTTCATATATTAAACTATTATGATGTTCATGCTCATAATGTCTCATATACAAAACAAAGTCAAGAAAAAGAAAAGAGGGACAGAAACCTATTTTATTCCAAGATTGCCACGGCGTCCGAGGGACGCCTCGCAATGACGGGGAGAACGGAAATTCAAACCAGGTCCCGCTGCTTTTCGTTCTGTATTTGTGCTCGTTGACATCAACATGGTGATGTGTTACATTGTACCACACAAGGAGGTGACCTATAAACCAGACACTCACCATACGAATCCCTGATGATTTGAGAGAAGGCTTGCAGGAATGGAGCAGAAACGAGAACAAGCCGGTGAGCGATATCGTACGTGAATCCCTGAAGAGATATCTGGCGATTTACCGTTTCAGGCAATTGAGGAACATGACGCTTCCCTTTGCGGAAGCGCAGGGCATATTGTCCGATGAAGATGTTTTCAGCATGATTTCATGAAGATCATTTGACAAAGACCTGCTGGAGCTGATCCAGTACAAGAGCACCAAGATCGTAACTCCCCGAGAGTTTTGGGGTGTGACGAAGGGGAAATAGCACGCGATACCTCTCGTAAAAACGACTCAAAACTCAAAAGAAACTCAATGAACCTCATGATGAAAAGCCTTCTACATCCTACCGCCTGGAAAAAATTTCTCTTCTTTTTCCTGTCTGATATCATTCTGTTTTACCTGTCGTTGCTTTTGGCCCTTCTTTTTCATTTCGATCTGAACCTGAACATCCGGTATAACCCCCTCATTTTTCCCGTCCTGCCTTTCTTTGTGGCGGTGAAAATCGGCTCTTTTTTTATCTTCCGAATCTACAAGATGACCTGGCGGTATGTCGGGCTGTATGATTTTCTGAGCATTTTTATCGCCACGGTGACCGCCACTTTTGTGTTGATGCTGTTTGTGATTCTGCCCGGAAATTTGGGGGACACGATCCTGACTTCTGGCGAATTCAGGTCATTTCCCCAAAATTTCCTGTTTCTGCCGCTCTCCGGTTTTTCAAAAAGGGTCGTCCTGGCGGATGGGATCATTACGCTTTTTCTGATTTCGGGGTTGCGGGTATCCAAAAGGATTTACAGCGAAGTCCTGCGGGAACGCCGGTTGAAGAACCGGGGGGGAAAGAGGACCCTGATCGTAGGCGCCGGCAACGCCGGGGAGATGATCCTGCGGGACATGATGAAACAGGGATTCGATCACTTTCTGCCCGTGGGTTTTCTCGATGACGATCCAATGAAAGCGGGGACGTACATCCACGGGATCAAGGTCCTGGGCGG
>JAHJQP010000207.1 GCA_018819165.1 Pseudomonadota bacterium | reverse complement strand
GGGAGATCCTCGTGGTGATCGGCAAGGAAAAAGATATACAACTGATCAAATAAACACAGTCCGCACTGATGCATGCATTCTGCGGGAGCATCAGATATCCCTATCTAAAGGCATTTCCCCGCCGGAAATTCATCCGCTCTGTCATTCCAGGACGATGGTGGCGTCTGCGGCCGCCGCCGAGGACCACGGCCAGACATTCCGCGGCGCGGGAGAGTTCCGTAAAGACGGGAATTCCGTAAAGGAGAGCTTGCTTCTGGAACTCATAGGCATCGTCCCTCCGGCCTATGATCCAGACGATGACCGGTTTCCTGGCCGTACAAACCTGAACGGCCAGATCGGAAAGGTTCAGCCTGATACGGGGATTGCCAACGGCAATATGGAGAAAGACTGCATCCACCTCCGGGTCGCCAAGAACGGCCGCGAGAGAGCGGCTGTAGACATCGACATCGGCGCCGATGTGACTTTCCAGGGCCGGCCAGAGGTCGATAGGATTGGCGACCGGCATCCACTCCGGGAATAGTTTTTTTAGAGAGGTTCTGGTGGATTCAGAGAGCTCAGCCATGGAAAGACCCTGTTCTTCGACAAAATCGGTGGAGACGATGCCCGCCCCGCCGCTGAAGGTCAGAATTGCAACTTGGCGTGACGACCTGTTGGCTGAGGGTTTTATCAGGGCGAGTGACCGGCAGAAATCCATCATCTGCTTGAAATCCCGGGCTTCGTAGACCCCCGCCTGCCTGAGGGCTCCTGAGATGATCCGCTGGTTTCCGGCGAGGGACGCCGTATGGCTCAACGTCGCCTCCGCACCCTTCCGGCTCCTTCCCCCCTTGAGAACGCAGATCGGTTTATCGCTTTGGCGGCAGAGGTCCATGAAACGCCGCCCGTCGGAGAAGGATTCGAGGTAAAAGCCGATGACCCCTGTGTCGGGATCCGTCAGAAAATATTCCAGGATGTCGCATTCATTGACATCGACCTTGTTTCCCACGGAACAGACCTTGCTCACGCCCATTGTAGCGTGGCTCATGATGTCGATGAGAAAGATGGCGGAGAGCATACCGCTCTGCACCACGAGGGAAACAGTCCCCGGAATGAATTCCTTTTCCTCCTGCGCCCGCGGATCCATGAAGGAAAAGATGCGGCTGTGGACAACATCAACCAGGCCCATGCAGTTGGGACCCCACAGGCGGATTCCGGTGCGGGCGACGATGTCGGCGAGCGCCTTCTGCAGGCGGGTCCCATCCGGGCCGGTTTCGGCGAAACCGCCAGATTCAATTATGACGCCCCGGACGCCTTTCGCAGCGCAGTCTTCCACTGCCGCTGGAACCAGAGGGGCGGGGATGAAGACGACGGCGAGGTCCACCGGGCCGGGAATAGCGCTCACGGAAGGGTAACAGGTCAGCCCCTCGATCTTCGGATATTTGGGATTGACGGGGTAGATCCTGCCGCGATAACCGAGCAGGATGTTTTTCAGGAGAGCGTTTCCCCCCTTGAGGGGGTTTGGGGTCGCGCCGACCACGGCCACCCCCTGTGGATCGAAGAAAAAATCCATAGGTGCTCCTTATTTCATCAACCCCGGGAGAAAGAGGGCGATCTGCGGAAAAATGATCAGCAGAATCGCAGTCAGAAAAAGGGCGATGATCATATGGCTTGCCCCCCGGAAGATCACCTGGAGGGGGACGTCTCTGGCCACACCGGCGACGACATAGACATTGATCCCCACCGGGGGGGTGATGACCCCCATCTCCGCGATGAGGACGATCACGACGCCGAACCAGATGGGATCATAGCCGAGGGTGGTGACCACCGGATAGAAGACGGGGATGGTCAGCATGATCATCGCGAGGGAATCCATCAGGCAGCCGAGGAGGAGGTAGATGAGGATGATGAGGCCGATGATGAGAAAAGGCGGCCATTTCAATCCCGCCACCCAGAGGCCAATGCCGGCTGGGATGGTCGTCACGGCCAGAAAGTGGCCAAAGACGGTCGCCCCGGCGACGATGACGAGTATCATGCAGGAGATCCGCGTGGTCTCGTTCAGGGAACGGGCAAAGCCCTGCCAGGTGAGGTGCCCGCCGATCAGGGCGATGACGAGGGTGCCGCAGGCCCCGATGCCGGCGGCTTCGGTCGGCGTGAAAAAGCCGACGAAGAGCCCCCCCATGACGATGACAAACAGGAGAAAGGTTTCGATCACGCCGGAAAGCGAGGCGATCCGCTCCCGGAGAGACGCCTTCGGCGCGGGGACGCAGAGCCCGGGCTGCAGGCGGGTCCAGGCCACGATGGTGAGGATGAAAAAAATGGTGAGGAGGATGCCGGGCAGGATGCCGGCCATGAAGAGCTTGCCTACGGACTGTTCCGTCATGATCCCGTAGATGATGAAGATCGTGCTCGGCGGGATGAGGATCCCGAGACTGCCGCCGGCGGCCACGACCCCCGTCGCCAGGGAGGGATCATACCGGTATTTTTTCATTTCGGGCAGGGCGACGGAGGCCATCGTGGCCGCTGTGGCGGTGGTCGAACCGCAGATCGCGGAAAATCCCGCGCAGGCCCCGATCGTGGCGATGGCGAGTCCCCCCGGAAGGTGCCCCAGAAACTTGTTGGCCGTGTTGAAAAGCCGACCGCTGAGCCCCGTGTAGTGGGCTACCTGCCCCATAAGAACGAACAGGGGGATGACCGTCAGGTTATAGGAACCAAAGACGGAGAAGAAGTCCCTTGCGAGCAGGTTCAGGGAAGCGTTCCAGGAGACCAGGAGGCCGAAGCCGAGGAAGCCGACGATGGTCATGACGAATCCCACCGGGATCCGGACGAACATCAGGATGACGAGAACCATGAACCCCAGCAGGCCGGACGTGACGGGCGTCATGATTTTGCCGTTCTGACTGCCGATCGCAGGCACTCCGAAAGGAGGACCAGACAGAGCAGTCCGCTGCCGGCCGCGATCCCGTAGATGAAGGGGTAAATCGGCATGGTCAGCGTCACGGAGACCTCCCCGCTTTGCCTTATGTCCATGGCATAGACCAGGCTCTGCCAGGTGATGAGGCTGAACAGGGCGGCGCCGATCAGGGAGGTGACGGCCTCGATTCCGACCTGCATCCGCCGGGGGAGTTTCTCCACGAGGAGCTCCACGGCGATGTGTCCCTTCTCCAGGGAGGTGAAGGCAAGGGAAAAGGAGACGATGACGGTTCCCAGGAAGCCGACGATTTCATAGGTCCCCGTGATGGGCTGGCGCAGCAGGCGCAGGACCACATCGGCGCAGGTCAGGACCATCATGAGGATCACCGCGGCCCCAGCCACGACGTTGAATCCCCGGCTGACCAGGACGATTCCTCTCTGTAATTGAGCCATAGGACATTTCCCGCTTCGAACAGGGGGGCTTGCAAGGGGGGCTGAGTCCTGTACAGAAAATGTCCCCAGTACCCCTGCAAAGCCCGGTTCAAAGGGGTGCGCTTTACTTGTATGTTTTTCCGTACTGACTGATCAGATTCTCCACTTCCGTGACCGCCTGCTGTGCGGGGAGCCCCTTGGCCGAAACCTCTTTGACGTAGTCGTCGATGATCGGCCGGACCGCCTTCTTCCACCGGTTGTTTTCTTCCGTGGACAGGGAGACGATCTTGTTCCCCAGGCTGAGGGTATATTTGCGTCCCTCCTCGTCCAGGTCATCCCAGGCCTTTCCATGGACATCGATCCACTGGGCGCTGACCTCCTCCATGACCTTCCGGACGTCGGCGGGGAGGCTGTTCCATTTCTTGAGGTTCATAACGACAAACATCGCCGTTGTGTAGCCGATGTCGGAGCAATCCGTCGTGGATTTGATCACCTCCCCCTGCTTCCAGCCCTTCAGGGTTTCGATGGGGGCGAAGGTTCCCTCCACAACCCCCTTCTGGAGAGACTCGTAGGTCTGTCCCTGAGGCATCGCCACCGGCACGGCGCCCAGGGCCTCCGTCACCTTTGCGCTCAATCCCGTGGAGCGGATCTTCATCCCCTTGAGCTGTTCCAGCGTCGTGACCGGCTGTTTCGTATGGAGAAGCCCGGGGCCGTGGGCATGGATGTAGAGCAGCTTGACCTCCGCCAGTTCCTTAGGCATGAATTTCCGGAAGAATTCATTGGCGACCCGGGTCGCCACCCGGCCGTTCGGGTAGCCCATCGGCAGATCAAGGACCTCCATCAAGGGGAAACGCCCCCGTGTGTAAGCGAAGCAGGACATGCCGATATCGGAGATTCCCTTGAGCGCCCCGTCGAAGCACTGGTCCGCCGGGGTCAGCGCCCCGCCGGCCAGGACGTTGATCTTGACCTGATCGTTGGTCCTTTTTTCGATTTCCCGCGCCCAGGCTTCGCCCGCCTTGGCCTGGCCGTGTGTCGCCGGGAAGAAGATACTGTAGGTCAATTGCGTCGTGTCCGCCCGTGCCTCAAGCCCGCCAAACGTCAGAAGCAGGGTTCCGGCAGTCAGAAGCGTTACCGATATGATCGTAAACCATTGCTTTTTCATGTTTTCTCCTTTTTTATTTAGAACCGGGGTTTATCAGATATCCGCGGCTTTGCCGAAAAGGGCATCGATATCCTGTCCTTCCCGCCGCAGGGGAGGGACAGGCATCAATAGGCATAGAGGGAAAAAGAAATATAATAAAAATCGTCGATGATAAACATGCTGTGGATCTC
>JAHJQP010000206.1 GCA_018819165.1 Pseudomonadota bacterium | reverse complement strand
AGGCGATCGTTGGGATGATGAGGGAGTTCGTGGAGAAGGAGCTCATCCCCCTCGAACCGGAATTCCTGGGGAAGGATTTCCGCGCGATGCTCCCGGTGATCGAGGGAAAAAGGGAGATGGTCCGGCAGATGGAGCTCTGGGCGCCCAACCACCCGAAAGAGTATGGCGGGATGGGCCTCGACCTGATGGAGCACGCCCTCGTCTCGGAGGTCCTCGGCCGGTCGCCGCTCGGCCATTTCGTCTTCGGCTGCCACGCCCCGGACGCGGGCAACATCGAGATCCTCCACAAGTACGGGACGGAGGCACAGAAGGAGATCTGGCTCAAGCCCCTCGTCGCGGGGAAGATCCGGAGCTGTTTTTCGATGACGGAGGTGGAGCTCCCCGGCTCCAATCCCGTCATGATGGACTCGACGGCCGTCCGGGACGGGAACCACTACGTCATCAACGGCCAGAAGTGGTATTCCTCGGCGGCGGACGGCGCGGCCTTTGCCATCGTCATGGCTGTAACGAACCCGGAGGCTCCGCCCTACCTGCGGGCCAGCATGATCATCGTCCCAACGGACACCCCCGGCTTCAACCGCGTCCGGAACATCTCCGTCATGGGGCATGCGGGGAGCGATTACTTCAGCCATGCGGAGATCCTCTACCAGTCTTGTCGGGCGCCGGTTGAGAACCTGCTCGGCCCCGAGGGGTGGGGTTTCGTGATTGCCCAGGAGCGTCTCGGCCCCGGCCGTATCCACCACTGCATGCGCTGGCTGGGGATCTGCAGCCGGGTCTACGACCTCATGTGCAAGCGGGCGACGGAGCGGATCATCTCCCCGGACCGAAATACGCTGGCGACCAAGCAGATCATCCAGTCCTGGATCGCCGAATGCGCGGCGGAAATCCAGGCGGCGCGGCTCATGACCCTTCATGCGGCATGGAAGATCGAGACCCTGGGGGTGAAGGAGGCGCGGGAGGAGATCTCGCTCATCAAGTTCTACGTGGCGGGGGTGCTCCAGAAGGTGATCGACCGGGCGCTTCAGGTCCACGGAGGCCTCGGGATGACCGACGACACGATCATATCCTTCTACTATCGCCATGAGCGGGCGGCCCGGATCTACGACGGCGCCGACGAGGTCCACAAGATGTCCGTCGCAAAGCGGATCCTCAGGGAGTATATCGGGCGATCCGTCCGGTGAATGGGATAAATGGGATAAGGGAGATGATGGATTTTACGGACAGGACGAAACCGATTCGGGAAGGCGAGGAGTTGGATCTCCGGAAGGTTGAGTATTTTCTGAGGGAGAACATCCCCGGGCTCAAGGGCGACCTCACGGTGACGCAGTTCCCCGGCGGCCATTCTAATCTGACCTATCTCATCCGCGTCGGCGAGAGGGAGCTCGTCTTCCGCCGGCCCCCCTTCGGCCGGAAGGTGAAGACCGCCCACGACATGGGGCGGGAGTACCGGATCCTCAAGGCGCTCCGGCCCGCCTTTCCCTACTGCCCGGCGCCGCTCGCCTATACCGAGGACGAATCGCTCATCGGCTGCCCGTTCTATGTGATGGAGAGGATAAGGGGAATCATCCTCAGGAAGGACCTGCCGGCCGGCCTCTCCTTCACGCCGGAGGAGGCGGGACGCCTCTGCGAGAAGCTGATCGACGTCTTCGTCGAGCTCCATCAGGTCGATTATAAAAAGATCGGCATGGAGGGCTTCGGCAAGCCCCAGGGGTATGTCCGGCGCCAGGTCGAGGGGTGGATCGGTCGCTACCGGGCCGCCCGGACGCAGGACGCCCCGGATTACGAAGGTATCATGGCCTGGCTCCAGGAGAAGATGCCGGTGGAGAGCGGCCTGGTTTCCGTCATCCACAACGACTACCGCTTCGACAATGTTGTCCTCGCTCCCCAGGACCCCTTCCGGATCATCGGTGTCCTCGACTGGGAGATGGCGACGATCGGCGATCCGCTGATGGATCTCGGCGGGGCGCTCGCCTACTGGGTGAACCGTGCCGATCCTCCGCCCATGCAGGCGATCCGGATGGTGCCGACGCATATCGAGGGGATGTTCACACGCGAGGAGCTGATTGCGCGCTATTCAGAACGGATGGGGATATCGCTTGCAAACAGCAATTTCTACTATTGTTTCGGCCTGTTCCGCCTGGCTGCCATTGCCCAGCAGATCTACTGGCGCTTTTACCACGGCCAGACGAAGGACGAGCGGTTCAAGCTGATGATAGTGCTCGTCCAGGTCCTGGAGGAGACGGCCCGGAGGGTGATCGAGAGATCGGACCTGTGAAGGGGGAAGGTGATGGACAGCTTCAGTCTGAACGGGAAAATCGCCCTGGTCACCGGCGCGAGCCGTGGGATCGGAGAGTCGATCGCGAAGATCCTGGCCGCCCACGGCGCGAAGGTGATCTTGACCAGCCGAAAACTGGAGGGCCTCCGGCGGGTGGAGGGGGAGATCGTTCAGGCGGGCGGCGCGGCGGATTCACTGGTCTGCCACACGGGGGAGATGGAGCAGATCCGGTGCCTCTTTACGGAAATCGAGAGTCGCTACGGCCGCCTCGATATCCTCGTGAACAACGCCGGCACTAACCCCTTCTTCGGCGATGTCCTGAGCGCGGACGAGAAGGCCTGGGACAAGACCTGCGACGTGAATCTGAAGGGGTACTTCTTTATGAGCCAGCATGCCGCAAAACTCATGCGGAAGGCGGGAGGCGGCGTCATCGTGAACGTCGCCTCGGTCAGCGGCGTCCGTCCGGAGCCGTTTCTGGGGATCTACTCGATCACCAAGGCGGGGATCATCGCGATGACGCAGTCCTTCGCCAAGGAGCTTGCTCCCTGCCATATCCGCGTGAACGCGATCCTGCCTGGATACACGGAAACGAAGTTCTCCGCCGCGCTCACGCAGAACCCGGAGATCCTGAAGATGGTCCTCCCCACGATCCCGATGGGACGGATCGCGAAGCCGGAGGAGATGGCGGGTGCGGTCCTCTATCTCGTCTCTGACGCCGCCTCCTACACGACGGGGATCTGCCTCGCCGTGGACGGCGGGCTGCTGGCCTGACGGGCCGGGGGCAGCTTTTTTGTCATTGAAGCGGGGTTTCGCGACAGGCGCATTGGAGATTTT
>JAHJQP010000205.1 GCA_018819165.1 Pseudomonadota bacterium | reverse complement strand
TACCCACAACCGCGTCCGGCCGTGCTATTAAAGGGCTGCCAGACGCGGATGTGGATAACTCCAGAGAAGATTTGAATCTACGATTAGACGACATTATTATGCCTCAAATGATTTTTGCCCCACCTTTTGAACGATACTAAGCGATTCTTATGGTCATGCTGGAGAGCCCCGTGGCACTGTCCTGGGCTAATAACAGCCAGGGTCCCATTTCAATGACACCCCCTATGTCGAGAAACTTCACCAGGCTCAGGAGACTCGATTCCATCCCTCCGGTGGAGGAGGACAGGCGGTACGCTGTTCCTTGAATCCTTCCGCCCTGGTATTGTCCATCCCAGAAGATGATTGCGGTCGGATTGTTGAGCGTTGCCCGGAGCGTTCCATTTTCGTACGTCCCGCTCAGTGTGTAGAGTTCATTGTCTATGGACATGGAACCGGATATGTTAGAGTCAGAAGTCGCTGAATGGACGATTGACCCCTTGACGACGGGTTTGGTTCCCGCCTCTTCATTGTAGTGACTCCCGAACCATTCTCCGTGCAAGGTCCCCGCTTCTTCTTCTGAGGCGAAGGTGTCGCCGCACCCTTTCATCGAGATGCCGGCTGCGGTGATCGCCAGGAAAATCACGACGAGGGACGCCATCCCCCCTGTTCACGGTTCTTCTCTTCTCGGTATGCATCACTCACCTCCACGAACCCCCGGTGTCCCATACCCAATCCCAAGCCCCGACGGCCTTCTCTCCGCTACTTTGGCTCAGTTTATCAGGGTCACTCAGAGACCTCGATGACGGTGGTCTCCGCACCAGATACCAGATTTTCGCCATCCATATCACAATCGCCGAGAAAATAACATCATTGATAACGGGTTGAAATACAGCATATTTAACGAGGTTGACATTTTGTTGCTTTCAGGAGGAAGTTGTCTGCAACGGAAACGCCTACCCGTTCGGACCCGTATGCCGGGTGGTGTGGGGCTGGCGGTGAAAAACCGGCTACCTGATTTGTCAACAACATCAATGTGTCCGAAAAATATTCCATTCGGAAGTCCCAAGCGCCATCGCTGCAAAAGATTCAAGAATATGCAATTCAACAGGGTTTTCTATCTGAACAGCTGAAACGTACAGGCTTCTGAAGATATGCCTGTGCTTCCGAAAACGCCGCCTTGAAACATTCTCCCAGTGGCACCCGGACTTCCTCTCCGACTTGATTTTTCTTTTTAAAACCGCGTCATCTTAAGCATATCCGGCAAAAGGAATCGCTATAATCTGGGTTGCGGGCTGACCTCGTCGGACGTCACAAGCGTTCCTTGAAACAGCAGCGTTTCTCCTTTGAAGAATCTGCCGGTTCCTTGATGCTCCCAGAAAGTCTCCGTTCCGTCGCAGAAGCGCGCTCCCGATGCGGACACAGCGAGCGGCAACGTCACCTTACGGCCATCGGGGAATGTAACCGTCACCCGCTGCGCATTCAGGTCAAAGGAGGCGGTCAAGACTTCTCCGCTTGCAGAGCGATAGCGTGCGCTAGTCATGCCTGGTTTTGCAGTGGGAACCGATACGGTCAGGGTGAAGGTTTGCAGCGGAGGGGCGTCCTTTTCCCATGGTCGGTGATAGATCAGCTTCACGGACGTTTTCCCAGGCTTTCGCGGAGTGAAACGAAAAGTGAATTTCCCGCCCGCGCCGGTCAAAAACGAATCCGGCGCAAATGACGGCTCGGGGTCCATTACCAGAATCTCCCGTTCCATTGCAGCAGGTTCCCAGATATAGCCGGTGGTAGGGTTGCCGGCCAGTGTAACCGTAACGGTTTCAGCCAAGGGAACAGAGACGCTTCTACCACTGTCCCGCTCCGTCAGTTCAAGGGCCTGTACAACTGCAGGGAGCAGTGCCAGCATTACGCTTATGCAGAGTGATCGCATTAGCATGGTTTATTCCTTCATCCTTTCCTGATGTTTGCCTGTCTTTTCCGTGTCGGGAAAGGGACTTTGCCCTGTTCTGTCCGCCGCTCGCGGGAAGCAAGTCTCCTCAAAGGTCCGAAGGTAACGGACATTAAACCCCTCGCCCTCGAACTGCTTCGCGTCACCTCATGGGACATCCTCAGCGCGCCTTCAATCATGGTAGCGCAAACGACCATGCCAACGGCAGCAGGATGTATTTCAGTAGGTCGAGAAAAGCGCCGACTTCGGAGATCTGGCCCACCTGATCGTGATGCAGCATGTGAGCCGTGAAATCCTGGACAAGTTCATCATGGACTTCGCGAACGAGGTAAAGGGAAAGTAGGCATTCCGCCGGGCGCGACCCAAGGAGCCGCGGGGATCAGTCCAGGAGGAGCACCTCGCCGTCCTCGCGCCGGGCGCCCGCGATCAGCATCGCCGAGATGCCCGCGGCGATCATGCACAGCACGAACGCCATGACGTAGATCGTCGAGAAGGCATGGTTCAGGTCTGCATGGGGGGCCGTCATCATGTCGGCCGTTCCGGTCCCGGCCAAACTGCAGAGATCGTGGGAGTACACCGTCTCGAACACGGCCACCCCGAGCACCTGTCCGAACGAGCCGATGGTGGTGAACACCCCCGCCGCCGCGCCGCGGTCGGCCGCCGGCGCCGCCTCCATCGCCTGGCTGTTGTTCGGCGGCTGGAACATCCCCGCCGAGGCGGGGAACCAGCACAGGAACGCCACGAGCGCCACCATCCCGCCCGAGAGCGTCTGCGAGAAGAACAGCGCGGACGCCGCAGAGGAGATCATGGCGACAGTGCAGATCACGGCGGGGTTCAACCGGTCCGAGAGCCGTCCGGCGAGCGGGGCGACGAGGATCATGACGATTGAGGAGATCATGATGAGGAAGCCTGCCTTGTCGGAGGCGAACCCCTTCTCGATCTGCAGGAAGAACGGGAACATAAACGAGTGGCCGCTGAGCACCAGGAACGCCGTGAACGCTGCCACGGACGACAGCACGAACCGCCTGTTCCTGAAGATTTTAAAGTCCAGGAGCGGCGTCGGGGTCCTGCGCTCGCGGACCACGAACGAGACCAGCAGGACCGCGGACGAGATGAACGCCCCGATGATCCACGTCGAGCCCCAGCCCAGCTCGTCGCCCATGTTCAGCGCCAGCAGCAGCAGCGACAGCCCGAAGAAGCTGATCGCTGCCCCCGGGATGTCGAACTCGGCCAGCGACTCGCCGCGGGAGTCCATCTTCCCCTCGTCGGGGATCACCCTGCGCGCCACGACGATGGCGGCCACCCCCACGGGGATGTTGATCAGGAAGATCCAGTGCCACGACAGGTACCGGCTGATCAGCCCGCCCAGCGGCGCCCCCACCGCGATCCCGAACCCCACTGCCGTCCCGAGGAGCCCGAACCCCCAGCCGACGATCTCCCTGGGCAGGAATTTGGGGATCATCGCGTAGCCCGCCGAGACCAGCATGGCCCCGCCCGCCCCCTGGATGAACCTGCTCGCGACCAGCGCGTAGATGTTCCACGAGAGCCCGCAGAGGAGCGACCCCACCGTGAACACCGCATACCCGCCGATGAACACCTTTTTAAAGCCGATCCGGTCCCCCATCTTCCCGAACAGCAGCAGCAGACTCGTGCTCACGAGGAGGTACACGATCACGGTGAGCGATATCTGGCCCGTGGTGACGCCGAACGACTTGGCGATCGTCGGGAGGGAGATGTTGACTATGTAGCTGTCCAGCTTGGACATGAACGCGGCGATCATGACGCTGAGCACAAGCCAGAAATACTGCGATCGCAGGGCTTTGGCATTTTCGCCGCTACTTGCCTTGTTCATCCAGCCAGTTGCCTCATAAATAAATGTTACCGAAGGAGGAGAGTTTTTAGGTAACGTTGACTCATAAAAGATGTTACCCGGGTTTGTTGTTTATGGAGAAGATTTTTTTCAGTTTTTTATTCACGGTTTTCCTTAGCAGAAAAGGGTTGAGGTTTTCAAGGTGTTTGGAGGAAGTACGCAAGAACCGGATGAACCCTATTTTGTGTCCACTATTGACGACCGACCTCTGCTCAGGCCTTGTCCCTGTACCCGAACTCCTGGAGCATCCGGGGGTCGTTGGTCCAGTCCTTCGCGACGCGGACGAAGAGCTCCAGGAAAATCTTCGCGGCGAAGAACTTTTCCATCTCCAGACGCGCCTTGGTCCCGATCTCTTTGAGCATCGCCCCCTTCCTGCCGATGATGATCCCTTTCTGCGAATCCTTGGCCACGTGGATGGTCGCGGCAATCCGGATCATATTCTTCGTCTCATCCTCTTTGAAGGCTTCGACGACGACGGCAGTGGCGTAGGGGATCTCCTGGTGGGTGCGGAGGGTGATCTTCTCGCGGATGATCTCGGCGGCGATGAACCGCTCGGAGCGGTCCGTCATCATCTCCTCGGGGAAGTAACGGGGTCCCACGGGGAGGGCCTTCCAGATCTCCGTAATGAGGTGATCCACGCCATCGCCTTTCAGGGCGGAAAGAGGGAGGATCTCCCGGAAGGGGTGCAGACCTTGGAACGTGTCGATGAGGGGCAGCAAAATCCGCTTTTCCACGAGGTCGATCTTATTGATGACCAGAAAAACGGGGAGATGGGACTTGCGGAGGGCCTCGATGATGAAGCAGTCGTCCGGATGGGGGGCGGGTCCGGCCTCGGCGATCAGCAGAAGGAGATCGACATTACCGAAGGTTCCCGTCGCCACGTCGACCATCGCCCGGTTCAGGGGGGAGGTCCCCCGGTGGATGCCCGGTGTGTCGAGGAAGATCAGCTGGCCTGCCTGCTCCTCCGTGAGGTTCCGGATCCCCATGATCCGGTTCCGCGTCGTCTGGGGTTTGTGGGTGGCGATGGCGATCCTCTCACCGACGATCCTGTTGAGGAGGGTCGATTTCCCCACGTTGGGCCTGCCGATGATGCCGATGAAACCGGATTTGAACATGTTCGTCTCCTATCCTCTCTGACTCACTGATCGGAAATTAAATACCATGTACGCCATCTGCATGCAAATTTTCCCGGCGGCTCTCCGTGATCCGGTCGGACCAGTCCGTCTTCAGTTGCCTGCTTCCCGCTGTCAGGATCAGCGTGTGCCGAGGAAGGGCGGGATCGGCGGTGACGCGGATATCGGCGAGGTTGAAACGCTCCTTCAGGGCGGCGATGTTTTCCCTACGCTGCCCACGGAAGTTCGAGACGTCGGCGGGGGCAAGGGCAAAGGTGATGGCCCTTTCTCCGGGGCCGGCGGCCGTGAGGAGGGATGCGGTCATCTCTAGAAAAATGGCGGATTCGACGAGCGCCCTTAAGGCCGGGTGGAAGGGTCCCGCGACGACGGCGCCAGGTTCCTCCAGCTCCCGGGTGGTCTGGAGGCCGAGGCGGATGACGGGAATCCCCGCATTGGTCAGTTTTTTAAGTGCATTTTTACAGAGATCCACGGCTTCCGCAAGCGTCAACGGCGTATAGCGTCCCTCACGAAAGGCCTCGGCGAGGGCGGTGTCCCTGAGGACGAGCGTGGGGTGGATCCGGACCGTGTCGGGCCGGAGGGCGATCACCTTTTCGATGGTTTGTGCGAAACAATCCGGGCTGTCCCCCGGGAGACCCGCCATCAGATGGATTCCTGTCTCGAAGCCCCGCTCCCTGAGGAGGGTCACCGCCCGGACGGCGTCGGCCGCCTTGTGTCCCCGCCCTGAACGGAGCAGGACTTCGTCGTCGAGCGACTGCGCCCCCACCTCGACCGTCGTCACGCCAAAGGCCTTGAGGAGATCGAGGCCCTCCGCGTCGATCTCATCGGGGCGGGTCGAGAGGCGGATGCCGTCGGCCGCCCCCTCCCGGAGAAAGGGCGACGCCAGTTCGAGGAGGCGCCGCTGTTCCTCCTGCTCCATGCCGGTGAATGTTCCGCCGTAGAAGGCGATCTGGACAGGGCCGTCCTTCCGACCGGCGCTGCGGAGACAGGCGCGAATGGTTTCCCTGAATGCCGCTTCCGTGATCTGCTGTGGACGCTCCCCCGCGGTCATCCTTTCGTTGCAGAAGAGACAGCGGCGGGAGCAGCCCCGGTTCATGATGAAGATTGGGATGATCATGGGCCGATCTTTTCCGCTTCGCCTGCGTAGTAGGGGCCATTTCTCTGGAGATCTTCCAGGGCCATTTTTGCCGCCTGCTGTTCCGCCTCTTTTTTGTTCTTCCCCGTTCCCGTTGCGATGACCCGCTCGCCGATGACGAGGCCCGTCTCGAAGCGCTTATCGTGGTCCGGGCCGGTTTCGGAGATCAGGATGTAGATGGGGACCTCCCGAAAGCGGGTTTGGCAGATCTCCTGGGCGGCAGTCTTGTAATCCCGGTAGATGGCGGCGGCGATCGCCCCCTCTTCGATTAGCGGCGCGAAGAGCCGAGAGATGAGGGCGGAGGCCCGGTAGAAACCACCATCCAGGTATATCGCGGCAATGACGGATTCGAAGGCATTGGCTAAAAGCGATGGTTTCATCCGGCCGCCCGAGGCCTCCTCCCCCCGGCCGAGGAGAAGGAACTCTCCGATCCGGAAGCGCCTGGCCAGTTCCGCGAGGGGCTGCTCGTTCACAAAGGACGCCCGGAGTTTAGAGAGCTGTCCCTCGGTATAGTCCGGGAATTCCTTCATCAGCATGTCGCTGACAGTGAGCTCCAGGACGGCGTCGCCGAGGAATTCCAATCTTTCGTTGTCTTTGCAGGAGAGGCCGGGGTTCTCGTTGACGAATGACCGGTGGGTGAGGGCGTTGTCCAGAAGACCGCTGTCCTCGAAGCGGTAGCCGAGGTACGCCTCCAGCTCTCTGAGGGTCTGCAACCTTTCCTCATTCATGAATCACCTCTGCAATCAGCCGGCCGTTCCGGAAAGATTCAGGCAGCACGCGGACGATCCGGTTGGCGTCGACGCCGCCGCCACGGACGGCGACAGGAATGTAGTTGTCGGAGAATCCAACGGGGAATCCGGTTGATATATCCTTACGCGCCTCAACGAGGATCGCTATCGGCGTTCCGATGAATCCCTCGGCGAAAACGCGCCGCTTTTCCGCCCCGACCTTTCGCAGGCGTTCCGCCCGCCTCTTTTTCTCCCCCTCGGGAACCTGGCCGGGCATAGCCGCCGCAGGCGTGCCGGGTCGCCGTGAATAGGGGAAGATGTGGAGATAGGCGACGGGCAGCTCCTCCACCAGCCGGAGGGTGTTAAAAAAGGCCGCCTCCGTCTCCCCGGGGAATCCGGCCATCACGTCGATCCCGACGGCGATGCCGGGGACGGCGTCGCGGATCCTTTCAATGAGGCTGCGGAAAAAGATCGCGTCGTAATCCCGGCTCATTGCGGCCAGGATCCCGTCGTCTCCGCTCTGGAGCGGGATGTGGAGGTGACGGCAGACGACGCCGGACAAACCCGTGAGGGCGATGAGCCCGTCGGTCACTTCGCGGGGTTCGATCGAACTGAGGCGGAGGCGCTCGACCAGGCGTTCATCTGCGATACGCCGGACGACCGCCGTCAGATTCTCAGGAGGGGCAAAGTCGCGGCCGTAGGCGCCGAGATGGATCCCAGTGAGGACCACTTCCCGGTAACCGGTCCGGGAGAGAGCGGAGATCCTCTCCATGACCTCCTCCGGAGGAAGACTCCGGCTTCCGCCCCTCGCCCGGGGGACAATGCAATAGCTGCAGGAGGAGTCGCAGCCGTCCTGGATCTTCAGAAAGGCCCGGGTGTGCCCGGGAAAGACAGTTGCCCCCGGAAGGGAGATCCTGCATTCTTTCCGGATGTCGCCGACCAGAACCCGCGGTTCTCCCGCCGCCATCTCCCCGATGAGTTCGGGGATCCGCGCCTTCTCCCCGTTTCCTGCTACCACCCGGACACCGGGGATCCGGGCGATCTCCTCCGGGGCTCTCTGGGCGTAACATCCGGTCACGAGGACGGCCGCTGCCGGGTTTCTCCGGATCGCCCGGCGGATGAGCTGGCGGGACTGGCAGTCCGTCCTCCCGGTGACCGTGCAGGTGTTGATGATGTAGCAGTCCGCCTGTTCCTCGAACGGAACGAAGGCTATACCCCGGCCGGAGAGCGCTTCCGCGATCCCGGCCGATTCGCACTGGTTGACCTTGCAGCCGAGGGTGGCTACGGCGATCTTAAACATCGGTCCCCTTTCGCTCCAGCTATTCATCGAACATTTAAGCGCCGGCAGTGCGTTTGTCAAGGTGAAACGATTTCTGGTCTTTCCTGGCCGTTTCCGGTAAAATGCCGCCACATATCGAAGGAGGTTGTTTATGGAAGAGATCGTCCGCGTCGTGTCCGAAAATTTGCTGATCGCGATAGCGGTCATTTTCGCAGTTCTGCTGCTCTTCTATTTTTTCTTCAAGAGTCTCGTCAAGCTGTTCCTGATCCTGACCCTCATTGCGGTCGCGGTCGGCGGCTACTTCTACTTCCAGCATCCGGAGAACAGGCCCGCAAACCTGAAGGAGGCCGTGCAGAAGGCCCGCACCGGGGCCGGCCGGACGCTCGAAAAGGGGCAGGAACTGATCGATAAGGGCAGAGAGACTTACGAGAAGGGCAAGGAGATCGTCGAGAAGGGGAAGGTCGCTCTGGACAACGGGATCGAAAAAGGGAAGGTCGTTCTGGATAAAGGGCTGGAAAAGGGAAAAGAGGTCGTCGAGAAAGGGAAGGATGCTACCGGAAATATCGCGAAAACCTTAGGCGGCGAAAAGGATGCCGGCAGCCGTCAGGGGCCTTGAGAAGGCTCTGAAGAGATCCCGTTCCGTAAAAAAGCGCAGTAAGATTTTACTTGTTTGCGATTTCCAGGAGACCGTCCCAGTCCAGCGTCGGGAAGACGCGGTGGAGGTTGTGGTCATCCTCCACGAGGTGGTAATCGAGATTCGGAAAGAGCTTCGCTGCGACCTGCCTGACCGGTTCCGGGGGGACGACGGCGTCGTTCTTTCCGTGGTAGAGTGTCACGGGAAGTTGCAGCGGCGTTGAGTCATAGGCGCATAGATGGGCAAGACGGAGGGCCGGGGCGAGGAGAATCAGCCGCCGGACGCGCGGTGCATGATTGCATGCAAAAAGGGTCGCCATCAGTCCCCCGAAGCTCGAACCGACGAGGATCAGATCCTTTCTCCCGGAAAGGCCCCTCTCAAGCTTCGCCATCCGCTCCTCAAGGGCGCCGGTGTAGTCGTCCATGAGCATCTCCGGGTATTTCTCCCGGAAAAAGCTCCCCTTGGTTCCGCGGCTGCTGCTGTCGCGGCCGTGGATAAATACGCGCGTAAAATCGGTCATCTTTACCATCCCGCACCTGAAATGCCGCTTCATCGCGGCCGCCCCGCGCCCTGCCCTGTTGCGGGGGAAACAAGCCGCCCCGCCCCGTTGCTTTCCATATCCCGGTGTGTTATGAATTTCAAGTAAAAAAACGGGGGCAAAAACTCTCCTCCTTCGGTAACATTTATTTATGGGGCAACTGGGGGGAGCGGCATTTGCGGGAATGCCCCATTCCTGTAACCTGCCGGGGCCCTTTCGGAAAGAGGAAAGATCTATGTCCCGTGTGATTCCCTTCCGGGCGCTTAGACCCGGAAAATCGTACGTCCATCAGGTCGCGGCCCCGCCCTATGATGTCCTGAACGTGGCGGAGGCGCAGCGCCTGGTCCGGGACAAACCGTTGAGCTTTCTGCACGTGGAAAAATCAGAGATCGATCTTCCCGCCGCGGCCTGTGTGGATGACCGCCGTATCTACGAGCGGGCGAAAGAGAATCTGGAGATGCTGATCCGGGAGGGCATCCTTTTCAGCGAAGAGACCGAGGCTTTTTATCTCTACCGGCAGCGGAAGGGGGATCATCTCCAGACGGGGATCGTGGCCGGCGTAAGCGTTGCCGAATACGAGGCCGGTCAGATCAGGCGGCACGAGCTGACGCGGGCGGATAAGGAACGGGAGAGGACGTGCCATATAGAGACGGTCGGAGCGCAGACGGGACCGATCTTCCTCGCCTATCGGGGGCGGGAGGCGATCGACCGCCTGGCGGCAAGGGTTGCCGCCACGACACCTGAGTATGACTTCACGGCCGATGACGGCGTGGTCCATACCGTATGGGTCATCAGAGGTCCCGCGGAGGTCCGTGAGGTGATTGAAGGATTCGCCCCGGTCGAGGCCCTCTACATCGCCGACGGCCATCACCGCGCGGCTGCCGCGGCAGCGGTCGCGCGCCTCCGGCAGGCCCGGAATCACGGCGATCGGGGAGACGAGGCGCATCATGTGATGATGGCCGTCCTTTTCCCCCATGATCAGCTCCGGATCATGGATTACAACCGCATCGTCCGTGATCTGAACGGCCTGGCGGAAGCAGCGTTTCTGGAGCGTGTCGGCGAGAATTTCCTGATCGCGAAGGGCTACCCCGGGAAAACCCCGCAGAAGTCCCATGAATTCGGGATGTATCTGGGCGGCGCCTGGTATCTTCTCTCGGCCAGTGAAGGGATACTGAGAGATGACGATCCCGTCGCCGGCCTGGATGTCTCGCTACTCCAGGAGCGCCTCCTCGGCCCGATCCTCGGAATCCGGGATCCGCGGACGGATTCAAGGATCGACTTCATCGGGGGCATCCGGGGGATGGCGGAGTTGGAGAGACTTGTGGATCGAGGCGGTTTTGCCGTCGCCTTTTCCCTCTATCCTCCTACGGTGGAACAGATGATGGCCGTGGCGGACGCCGGCAAGGTCATGCCCCCGAAATCCACCTGGTTCGAACCCAAGCTTAGGAGCGGTCTCTTCGTGCATCGGCTGGAGTGAACATGGACGGGCGCAAAAGCGGCAGCGAGACGGTCGACGAGATCATTGGGGGGCGCCTCCGGATCATCCAGAAAAAACATGGATACCGCTTTTCAATCGACGCCCTCCTCCTGGCCGGTTTTGTCAAACTGCGGGAGGACGATGACCTTATCGATCTGGGGACGGGGAGCGGGATTGTCGCCATGATACTTGCGCGCCGCTACCGCTGCGGGAAGATCCTCGGGATCGACATCCAGGAGGAACTCGTGGCGATGGCGGAGCGTAGCGTAGCCTTAAACGGCCTCGAAGATCGCGTGGAGATCCGCCGGGCGGACATCCGCTGCCCGGAGTCGCTCTGCGCCCCCATCTCCTTCACGGTGGCCGTCTTCAACCCTCCCTACCGGCGGTTTCGGTCGGGCCGGATCAATCCCGATTCCGAAAAGGCCGTGGCCCGGCATGAGATCGAGGGAACGGTGAGGGATTTCCTCGCTGCCGCGGGTTATGTCCTCCGTGAGGGAGGCCGCGCCTATGCGATCTATCCCGCGGCGCGGATGGTGGAGATGATCTCGCAGATGAGGGCCTGCCGGATCGAGCCCAAGCGGATGCAGATGGTCCACTCCCGTCCGGGCGGAGGAGGCGCTTTTATCCTCGTGGAAGGGGTGAGAGGGGGGCGGGAAGAGCTGGCCGTTGAATCCCCGCTTTACATCTATGGGGAAACGGGCGGATATTCTGAGGAGATGACGGCTGTTTTCAGAGACCTTGCCGCTTCTCCCGCTGACGGCGGCGAGAGATCTCCCGCGTCATGACCCGCTCCATGATCTCGCGGAGCTCCGGGTCCCGGATGGCGTCGAGGCTTTCCCGGATCATTTTGCGGTCGCGCCCCTTGAGCGGGGCGGGGATCGGGTCGGTCGGCTGCCAGTCGGCGGCGCCGGGAGGCGGCGCCGGGATTTCGCCGACGGAAAAGAAGAGCCCCTTGACGCTTCCGCTTCCCTCAAGTTCATTCATCTTATCGATGATTTCCTCCTTCATGAACTGGAGCTGATGCATCCAGACAGGGGCGGAGACCCGGACGAAGAGGGTCCCCCGCTTCAGCGAATCGGGATGGGTCTGGGCGGCAATCTGGGGACCGACGGCCCGTCTCCAGATTTCCAAGAGGCGCCGGTCCGTCCCGGCATGGGGGATATTCCTCTTCTTGAGGATCTTTCGGAGGATTTCCCCAAGCATCTCCGGTTTTGGCTGCCTTGCTCTTTTTCGCATCCGTTTTTTTCTCACAGTTTGGACTTTGGGTCAAGGGGCCCGGTCATTTTACAAGGTGTGCCCCTCTGTTTCACGGGTTGAGGATATCCCGGCAGGGGGTCCCCTCCCCGTAGACGAGCATGCGGTAGGTCTTCTCGATCCGGTCCCAGTTATCCTCCCGGTCCATGGACCAGTAACGACCAATGACAGAAACTACTTTCCCCAGGCCGATCTCCGCGGTCTTCTTCTCGATGCTCCCGATATAGTGCGCCCCGCTTTCCGGCATTTCCCCCCGCCGGCCGAGCATGGCGTGGATGTAGAGGTTGCGAACGCCCTCCCGCCGGGCGAGATCCAGCAGGGCGAAGAGGTGGTTGATCGACCCGTGGGAGCTGAAGAAGGATACAATGCCCAGGAGATGGAGCGCAGTCCTGCCGTCCCGGGCGGAACGGATCGTCTGCAGAAAGACCCCATTCCTGAAGAAGGAGCCGTCGGCAATCGCCCGATCAATCTTGACCCGGTCGGAGTAGATCCGTCTCCCGGCGCCGATATGGAGATGACCCGCCTCCGAATTGCCGACCGCGCCGGCTGGAAGTCCCACGGCTTCCCCCGCGGCCTGAAGCGTTGTCTGGGGCCAGATTCTCATCAGGGAGTCCATCCGGGGGGTGCGGGCCTTTGCGATCAGGTTGCCCCACGTCTCGCCGTTCCAGCCCCAACCGTCCAGGAGAAGCAGGAGGACCCGTCGGCGAGCGGCTGATTTGCTCCCGTTTCCGGCGGGCGAAAAAACGGGGTCTGGTTCGATCAGGGAACGCCCCGTCATCGCCGGCGGTTGCGGAAGGCCGAGGAGGTTGAGGACGGTAGGGGCGACGTCGGCAAGCTCGCCTCCCGAACGGAGTACCGGACGGGGATCTCCCCCGGCGATGATCAGAGGGACGGGGCTGTCCGTATGGCCGGTATCCACCTTCCCGTCCGGGTAGAGCCACTTTTCCACGGTGCCGTGGTCCGAACTGACGATCGCCGTCAACCCCTCCCGGAGGGCGGCGTCCACGATCCGCCCGGTGCAGTCATCCACGCATTCCACAGCCCGGAGGATGGCCGACTCGTTCTCGATGTGGCCGACCACATCCACATTGGGAAGGTTGACGAAAATAAAACGGCATCCGGGATCGCGGATCTTTCCGAGGGCCGCTTCCGTGATCCGTTCGCTTGACATCTCCGGGGCCTCGTCGAACAGGGCGACGTCCTTGCGGGTCGGCACGATGATCTTCTCCTCCCCCCTCAGGAGCGTCTCCTTCTTCCCGTTGAGGAAAAACCCCACATGGACCGCCTTTTCCGCCTCGGTTATCTTGACCTGGCGAAGACCGTGAAGGGCGATCGTGTCGCTCAGCGTATCCTCAACAGTCCCGTCGGAGGGGAAGGCCACCCCGACAGGGAGTCCTTTGCGGTATTCGATCATCGTGGCGAACTGGAGTTTCAGATCCTCCTCAACCGGGAATTCCTTGAAATCCCTTTCCGTCAGGCTCCGGGTGAGTTCGATTTCCCTCTCTCCGCGGATGTTGTAGAAGATGACGGCATCCCCCCCGGCGATCCTTCCGACCGGCCGATCCCGGGCGTCGGTCAGGACCAAAGGGGAAAGCGTTTCGTCCTCCCCGCCCCGCCGGTAGGCGGTTCTGACCGCTTCCGCAAGGGGAAGGCATGCGTCCTCTTTCATGGGTTTCTCCTTTAAGGAAGGCCGTTTCGGCAAGATCGGGACAGATTGATCTGTCCGGCGGAAGCCTTCTTATCCAGTGTTTTTTCTAACGGAAGACAAGAGAAGAGTAAAGCAAAACTGATTCATCCGGTTGATGCGTACTTCTCTCTCGTTCTACAAATCAGCACCTATGGTGGATGAAATATTATGAGGATTTGCATTCGAAATGATTGATCTAACGGGCTGGTAAGCGGCGACGGTGCTTTTCCGCCGTCCGCTTGACTGCCGTGTTATGCCTTTGACAGCGAAGGCTCAAACATGAATCGCCTGCGCCACCAGCCGCACCCCCAGCGCCCCGCAAACCTTTGCGATGGTGTCGTAGCGAGGTTTCGCATTGGGCCTGAGCGCCTTGTACAGGGCTTCGCGGGTGAGACCAGATGCCTTGGCGATCTCGTTCATGCCGCGCGCCCGGGCGATGTCGCCCAATGCGGCCGCCAGCAAGGCCGGATCATTCGCCTCCAGAATGTCCGTCAGATAGGCCGCAATCGCCGCCTTGCTGTCGAGATATGGCGTTGCGTCGAACTCGGGCAGGTCTGCCACCTTGATGCGTTGGGTCATGGTCATCTCCTTCAGTCAATCCAGCCGCGCAGCCAGTGCCTTGGCGCGCCGCCACATCGGACAGGCCGTCCAGCCATTCGGTGAATTCGGGCAAAGGCTTAATCGAGAACATTGCAGAAGTGTAATCGTTCGATTACATATTGTCAAGCAGGATTCACTGCGATTTGACTCCCCGCACCGCCTTCGGCACGGGTGGGGCATAACG
>JAHJQP010000204.1 GCA_018819165.1 Pseudomonadota bacterium | reverse complement strand
GCCCAGATCGCCGCCGTCGAGAAGATCCTCGCGGAACTGGACCTGATCGGCAAGCCGACCCTCCGGGTCTTCAACAAGGAGGACCGCGTCCAGGACAAGGCTCTCCTTGCGAACCTCTGCCGGCGGTTCGAGGCCGTGGCCATCTCTGCACTTGATCCCGCCACGCTTCCCCCGCTGATGGAGAGGCTGGAGGCCATGATCGGGAGTTACGGGAATTACGGGGACAGTACACTTAATTCCAGAGAATTAAGTGTACTGTCCCCATAATTCCAAGGATAAAGCGGATGCGTGCATTTTTTGCAAAATACCGGGCAAGGGCGGGATGGTTTCTCCTGATCTGCCTGACCGGCTATGCCGTCCTGAACCTCCTATGGCAGAGCGTCCGGCTCTATCCCGGCCTGCCGGAGAAGGACCCTGTCACCATCCACGAAGAGAGGATCCGGCAGCTTGAATCCCTGCTGCCCGCCTCCGGCGAGGTCGGCTATGCCACCACCGTGGAAAACGACAGGATCTTCGCCGCTGAAAAGGCGTTTCAGAATGTGGAGTATCTCGCCCAGTACGTCCTCACGCAGTACACCCTGGCCCCCGTGATCGTCCGGAACAGCCCGGAGTTCCCGCTCGTCGTCGGCAATTTCCTCGACGGTCCGCCGTCGCCCGGATTCTTAGAAAAACACGGCCTGGCGCCGCTGCGGGACTTCGGCGACGGCCTCGTCCTCTACCGAAGGGACCGGAAGAAATGACATTTTCATTCAGCGCATCCCTTCTCACCTCTCTGATCATCGGCTGCCTGCTGTCGTTTATCTTCATCCCGCGCCTGAAAAAAGGCGCCGCCGGTCTCGCGTTCCGTCTCTTTGCCGGCGCCGGTCTCGGCATCGGCGTCACATCCTGCGTCTATTTTATCTGCCTTCTTGCAGGACTCACCCGATACGTCCCGGCAATCGACCTGGTGATCTGCCTGGTTCTCGGCCTGCTCTGCTTCGTCCTGTCCGGGAGAGGTCTCCGCAAGGAACCGCTGCAGCTTTCGGAAATCGGGACATTCTCCGGATTTAACGTCCTTCTGGCCGTGATCTTTTCCATCGAACTCATCGCTTCCCTGCTCTCCTTCGCCATCGCCTTCCTGAAAGAGCCCCACGGCAGGTGGGATGCCTGGCTGATCTGGAACATGCACGCCCGCTTCCTCTTCAGGAGCGGCGAGGAGTGGCGCAGCGTTTTTACCGGCGGCCTGGACTGGAGCCACTGGGACTATCCCCTCCTCCTGCCGCTGTCCATCGTCCGCTCCTGGAATTACATGGGAGTCGAAAGCCGCAACGTCCCCGCCCTCATGGCTCTTCTCTTCACCTGCCTCATCCTCGGCCTTCTTGCGTGCTCGCTGTCGCTTCTGCGAAGCAGAGCCCAGGGCTATCTGGCCCCCATGATCCTGATGGGAACCCCTTTTTTCATCGCCCTGGGGGCCTCTCAATTCGCCGATATCCCCTTCGCCTTTTTCATCCTGGCCACCCTCGTGATGCTTTTCTTCCAGCAGAGATCGCCGGGGAATCATGCCGGGCCGCTGATCCTGGCGGGGATTGCCGCCGGATTGTGCGCCTGGACGAAAAACGAGGGGTTGCTGTTTGTGCCGATCGTGACGGCCAGCCTGGCGGGCGCGGCGGCTTATACCGGCGGATGGAGACCCTCTTTTAAGCGAACCGGCTGGTTTCTGGCAGGCGCCCTGCCGGTCCTGCTGATCGTCCTCTATTTCAAGATCCGGCTCTCCCCGGCCAACGATCTGGTAGCGGGCTTCAGTTTGGCCGCTGCATCGGCCAAGCTGCTGGATCCGGGCCGCTATGCCGAGATCGCCAAAGCCTTTTTCATCACCGGAATCAGTTTCACCCAGGGGTTGATTGACGTGCGCGTGGGAATGCATCTCAACCCCGGCGCCGTCAACATCCTGCTCCTGGTCGCCTATCTCCTGCTGACCGGAATCAGGATCGATGAGAAGGACAGGGTTTGCCTTTTTCAGACCGCCGCCGTCCTTCTGCTGATGCTGGCCGGTTACTTCTTCGTCTATGTCCTGACCCCGCTCGACCTGAACTACCATCTCATGACATCGCTGAACCGTCTTTTCCTGCAGCTCTGGCCGAGCGCCGTGTTCCTCTTTTTCATGGCCGCCGGCCTCCCCGAGCCGGCATTGCTCGCGGGGGGCCTGCCGGAGACCGCATCCCTGCAGCCGCAAAAAGTAACCGGAAAGGGTAAAAACACCGGGAAACCAAGGAGATGAAATGAATACGGAAAAAGTGCTGTCCGTCGTGATCCCTGTTTATGACGAAAAGGAAACCATCCTGAGGATCATCGATAAGGTTCTCCAGCTTGATTTCGTCAAAGAAATCATCGTCGTCGATGACGGATCAAAAGACGGAACAGTGGAACTGCTGCGCGAGGCCGCAGTTGACAGTCGGGTGAGGATCTTCTTTCACGACCGGAACCGGGGCAAGGGGGCGGCGCTGAGAACGGGCTTCGGTCATGTCACCGGGGAGATCGTGGCCGTCCAGGACGCGGACCTGGAATACGATCCGAACGAATTTGCCGAGATGATCAGGCCCATTCTCGAGGGGGTGGCCGACGTGGTTTACGGCTCGCGGCTCTCCGGGGGCAAGCCGCAGAGGGTTCACCTCTTCTGGCACAAACTGGGAAACGGCTTTCTGACGTTTCTGACGGACCTCCTCTACAACACGACCCTCTCCGACATGGAAACCTGCTACAAGATGTTCAGGAAAAACGTCATCGAAACCATCCGCATCCGGTCCGACGGTTTTTCCGTCGAACCGGAACTGACTGCCAAGATCTGCAAGAACAAGCAGTGGCGCGTCTATGAACTGCCCATCTCCTACTACGGCAGAAGTTATGCGGAAGGCAAAAAAATATCCTGGAAACACGGCGTCTCCGCCCTCTGGGCGCTTCTGAAGTACCGCTTCACCGACTGATGATAAAATTTTTTAGATACTCCCTCCTGCCGTCCCCTTCCTTCATCCACGCGGCATAAATTCTCTATTGACATCCCCCGGGGTTTGTTCTAAAGTCCCCCCGGTTTCGTCAGAGGGGTTTCCCGAGAATGAACGGAACGTTGAGAAGTCGTTTTTAGGAAAAGTCAGTCCTGAAATCAGCGTAT
>JAHJQP010000036.1 GCA_018819165.1 Pseudomonadota bacterium | reverse complement strand
GCCTTCGAAGAGGATATGTTCGTAGATCTCGTCGGAAAAGATGCGGACATCGTCGCAACACCGGGTGCGGATCACATCGGCGATCCCCTGAAGCTGCTCCGGGGAGGCGACCCCTCCCGTCGGATTCGAGGGAAAATTGAGAAAGATCAGCTTGGTGCGCTCCGAAAGCTTTGATGCCAGCTCCTCGCCGGAGAGGGAAAATTCGTTCTCTTCCTTCAGATGGACAGGCACCGGTGTGGCGCCCACATAAGGGACGAAGGATTCATAGATGGGGAAGCCGGGGCTGGGATAGACCACCTCGTCTCCCGGACCGCAGTAAGTCTGCTGGCACAGGCCGATGGGGGGCTTTCCCCCGGGAAAGACGACAACGCGCTCCGCTTCCGCCCGGATCCCCCTGGTTTCCGAGATCTGTCTCGCGACGGCCTTCCTGAGGGAAAGGATCCCCTGGGGGTCGCAGTAATGGGTATTGTCCAGGTCGATCTGCCGCTTGATCTCCTCCTTGATGAAAGCGGGAACGGGGAAATCCGGCTCTCCTATGTTGCACTTGATCACCTCCCGTCCCTGTTCCTCGAGGGAACGGATGTAGGGTCCCATCTTGAAGGCATTCTCGCTATCGATACGCCCCGCCCTGTCAGCGTACAATCCCATCATTCTCCTCCCTGCAGTCTATTGCTATTCTCAACCCCCATGGCAACGGTTTACCTGCGGTGATCCAGGAGAAAGGCATCGGAACGGACCATCCGGTCGCACCTTATAGCATGAATCGAAAATGGTTTCACGGGTGAATTTTCCATCAGGGGCCCGGCTTGGAAAAAAGACTTGGAAAAAAGATTGCATTCCCGCGGCCCTGCCGTTAAAATGATCATCATCGCAAAATTTTCCTATGCTGCGCTCAATCATTCGAAGGAGGGGAATGGCATGGGTGATCTGCACAAGCTCTTCAATCCGGCTACGATCGCTGTGATCGGCGCCACGGAGAAGGAAGGGACGTTCGGACGGGCCGTCCTGGAAAACGCCCTGACTTCGGGCGACAGGACGGTCTATCCCGTCAATCCTAACCAGGAAACGGTCCTGGGAAACCCCTGCTGGTCCGATATCGGCGCCGTGCCCGGACCGGTCGATCTGGCCATCGTCGCAACCCCCGCCGCCACCGTCCCGGGGATCGTCGATGCCTGCGGCCGCGCCGGTGTGGAAGGCATCATCGTGATTTCCGCCGGTTTCCGGGAAACGGGCGAAGCGGGAAGGCGCCTGGAGGAGGAGATCCTCCGGATCAACAAATCCTACCGCATGAGGATCATCGGCCCCAACTGCCTGGGGATCATGCGGCCCACCGTGAACCTCAACGCCACCTTCCTCCGGGAAAACCCGGAAGCGGGAAACATCGCCTTCATCTCCGACGTAGGAAGCTTCGGAAGGACCCTGATCGACTGGGGTATGAGCTCCCACATCGGCTTCAGCATGGTCGTTTCCCTGGGTTCCGCCATCGACGTGGATTTCGGGGATGTCATCGATTTTCTCTTCGAGGACCCACACACCAAGAGCATCATCCTCTACATGGAGGAGGTCGTCGGTAATGTGAAGCGCTTCGTCAGCGCCGTCCGCTGCTTCGCCCGCAGCAAACCCGTTATTATTCTTAAGCCCCCGGCCCTGGAGGATGGTGATTGCGCCGGAAAGACCCACTCGGGCGCGATGGCCGGCCCGGAAAAGGTCTACGATGCCCTCTTCCGCCGCCTGGGCGCCGTCCGGGTCCGCGAGGCCCAGGACCTCTTCAACGCCGCCGGAGTCCTGTGCGCCCGCAACCGCCCCCGGGGACCGCGTCTGGCCATTATAACAAACGCCAGCGGCATCGGGATCATCGCCAACAAGCAGCTGCTGCGCTCCGGCGGCAAGCTGGCGGACCTGTCCGAACAGACCATCCGGGATCTGGACGCCCTCCTCCCCCCCTACTGGAACCGGGGAAATCCCATCCATCTCCTCCGCGACGCCGATACCTCTCGGTATGCGGAGGCCGCGGAGATCTGCCTGAAGGACCCCGGGGTGGACGGGCTCCTGGCCATCTACACCCCCCAGGATTTCGCCCCCTCCCAGGAGCTGGCGGCGGCCCTTATCGCGACGGCGGCAAAGACGGACAAACCCCTGTTGACGGCCTGGATGGGGGGACGGGAGGTGCAGCGGGGGCGCGAGCTGATGGTGGAGAAGGGCATCCCCGCCTATGAAACGGCGGAAGCCGCCGTCCGCGCCTACATTTATATGACCCAATACGAGCGGAACCTCCTGCTCCTCCACGAGACCCCGGCGGAACTTCCCCTGGACGAGGCGCCGCCGAAAAACCATCTCAAGGCCCTCATCCGGCGCGCCAACCGGGAGGCCTGTTTAATCCTCACGGAGGAGGACTCCCGGAAATTCCTCCGCAACTACGGCATCCCCGTCATCCCTTCCCGGATGGCAATCACCCTGGAGGACGCCCTGGCCATTGCCCGGGAGATGGGGTACCCCGTGGTCCTCAAGGTGGCCTCCCCCGACATCATCAACCGCCAGGACGTGGGAGGCGTCATCACGGCGATCGACTGCGAAGAGGCGCTGAAGACCGCCTACCAGCGCATCCTCGATGGGGTCCGCCAGTTCGCCCCGCAGGCGACGGTACGGGGCGTGACCGTCCAGAAGATGGTCGAGCACATCGATTACGAGCTCATCTTAGGGGCGAAGAAGGACCGCCACTTCGGCGCCGTCATCCTCTTCGGCAGTGGAGGAATCAGCGTGGAGCTGTTCCGGGACTTCTCCGTCGGACTGCCGCCCCTGAACCAGACCCTGGCCCTGCGGCTCATGGAGGAGACGGACGTCTTCCGCATGCTCCAGGGCTTCCGGGGGAAACCTCCCGCCGATCTCCGCCAGCTGGAAAAGATCCTGGTGGGCTTCTCCAGGATGATCATCGATTTCCCCGAGATCCGGGAGATGGACATCAATCCCCTCGCCGTCTGCCAGGGAAAGGCCATCGCCCTGGACGCCCGGATCCTTCTGGATCAGGATGTTTTCGCCGAAAAGGCCTCGGCCTATCCCCACCTGGTCATCACCCCCTACCCGACACGGTACGTAACGCCCTGGCGCCTGACCGACGGAACCGAAGTCATCCTCCGCCCCATCCGTCCCGAGGATGAGCCCCTGGAACACGAGATGCTCACGACCGTCTCCGAGGCGACCTTCCGCGCCCGGTTCTACCAGAACCTCAAGCACATCAGCCATGCCATGCACGTACGGTCCTGCCACATCGACTACGATCGGGAGATGGCCATCGTGGCCGAGACGCGGACGGATCAGAAAAAACGCATCGTCGGCATCGGAAGCCTCACCATCGACGCCGACGGCAGCGCCGGAGGGGAATTTGCCATCATCGTTCACGATGACTTCCAGGGACGGGGTCTGGCCTCCAAGCTCCTGGATGTCCTCATCGGGATCGCCGCGGAGCGGGGCCTCAAGGAATTCTACGGATTCCTGGAGCCGACGAACGGCAGGATGACCGCCCTCTGCGAGAAGCTGGGCATGACCCGCCGGCGCGTATCCGACGAACTCGTGCGGGTCAGCCTCTTCCTGGCCGGGTAGGAAAAAGGGGGGACAGCTCCCTATTTTCCCAGGGAAAATAGGGAGCTGTCCCCCCTTTTTCTCGTCTGGCGGAGAGAGGGGGATTCGAACCCCCGTGAGGGCTTTTGGCCCCCAAATCGATTTCGAGTCGATCCCGTTACGACCACTTCGGTATCTCTCCGGTTTGTTGTCTTACGGCGATGATGTTAGCCTCTTTTCACGGAAAAATCCACCCAAAATTTCGGTGCAGGCCTCCCGGAGGACCCCTCCCGTAACCGCGACGTCGTGGTTGAACCGCCGGTCTTCGAATAGGCGATAGAGGCTGACCGCGGCGCCGTTCTTAGGATCGGCGGCCCCGAAGACCAGCCGTTCGATCCGGGCGTGGATGATCGCCCCCGCGCACATGATGCAGGGTTCGAGGGTCACGTAGAGCGTCGTTCCCGCAAGGCGGTAATTATTTGCGGCGGCCGCTGCCCGTCGGATGGCCAGGATCTCCGCATGGGCTGATGGGTCGTGCAGGGAGATCGGTCTGTTGTGAGCCCGCGCGAGGAGTTCCTCCCCCAGGACGATCACCGTACCGACCGGCACCTCCCCCGCCTCCCGGGCCAGGGCGGCCTCCTCCAGCGCCAGCTCCATCCATTTCTCATCGATTCCCATCTTTTTCTCACTCCCATTTTTCTCGGGGGAAAAGGGGGGACAGCTCCCTATTTTCGGCGCCCCGGCGAAGCCCTGTGTCTTACATTACGATTCGCCTTTGACTTTTTCCGTGAATTCCGCCATCATCCGTCGGAAAGACGGAGGGTGTTATACATCCCATGACGGCGAAGAAATTTCTCATCCCCTTTGTATTGGCATCGCTAGCGGGCCATGCGCTGGTCCTTGCCCTGACGACCCGCATCGACATGACGGGGGGTTCGCGGGCGGAGAAGGTGATGACCGTCGAGCTGAAAGCACCCCAGGAAAAAGAGACGCAACGGGAACCCCGCCGCCGCGAAGAGGCGCCGCCCCCTCCGGTGTCTATTGCCGCCGGTTTCCGCGAGGATTCGGCCTCGCTCGGCGGCAGGAACGGACCTTACGACTCCTATCTCATCGAGATCCGCCGAAAAATCGAGCAGCTCTGGCGCTACCCCCCGGAGGCCCTCTCCCTCAAGACGGAGGGAAACGCCGTGATCCGCTTCACAATCAACGCCAGCGGCGCGCTGGCAGGATACCGCGTCCTGGCCACCTCCGGAAGCCCGCTTCTGGACAGAGGGGCCCTCACCGTCGTCCGGGCCGCCGCCCCGTACGCCCCCCTCCCCGCCGCATTCAAACTCGCCCGTCTCCACATCACCGCGACCTTCAGCTACCGGATGCAATAGGGGAATAGGCAGCTGTCCCCTTTTCAGGAAATTGTGGGGACATGACCTGAATTCTGGTGAATTCAGGTCATGTCCCCACAATTTCCGGGTGGAGGAAGAGGGCGCTGGGCCCCCCTTTTTAAATCTCCGAAATGATCCCCGCCAGGCTCCGGCTCACCTCGAGCATGCGGTCCCTGAGCTCGGTCTGCTCCACCCAGGTCTTCACCTCCACCTGTCCCCGTCGCTCACGGAGCTGGGCGAATCGTGTCTCCATGTCTGCAATGAGAAACTCCCAGTCGATCCGCGGTGCGGCCATCTCGGGATGTTCCACGCGCTCAAGCTCGCGGCCCGCCTCCAGGGTGATCTCTTCGAGGTAGTCCGGAATGGAAACCGGAAGGCTGAAGCGGCTCTCGATCAGCCGGGCGAGCTCCTGCTGGGCGCCGTATTCGCCGTGGATCAGGAAGACCTGCAACCTCTCCGTCCGGAAGTGGGCAAGCCAATCCAGAAGCTGGCTCTGCCCCGCATGGGCGGAGAGGCCGTTGATCGTGAAGACCTTCGCCCTGACGGCAACCTCCTCGCTGAAGATCCGAACCTTCTGTGCGCCGTCCACGATCTTCCGGCCTGTCGTCCCCTGGGCCTGAAAGCCGACGAAGACGACGCTCGCCCCCTCGCGCCAGAGGTTGTGGCGCAGGTGGTGCTTGATCCGGCCGGCATTGGCCATGCCGCTCGCCGAGATGACGACCGCGGGCCCTTTGACGCTGTTAATCTCCATCGACTCCTGCGTCGAGGGGGTATAGCGGAGCTGGGGGAACGTCAGGGGATCCTCGCCGTTCGCGAAAAGGCGCTTCGTCTCCCTGTCGAAATCATCCTGGTTCTTCCGGAAAATCTCCGTCGCCTGGATGGCGAGCGGGCTGTCCAAAAAGACGGGCATGTCCGCGGGCAGGCGGCCGTCCTTCGCGAGCAGGTGGAGAGAGTAGATCATCTCCTGGGTACGCTCCACGGCGAAGGCCGGAATGATCACCTTTTCGCCTTTGGCGTAACTGTAGGCCACCGCCTCGGCCAGTTCGTCGAGGCTGTCCTCTTCGTTCCTGTGGTTCCGGTTCCCGTAGGTCGATTCCATGAAAAGGAAATCGGCCTCGGCGATCCGGGCGGGGTCCTTCATGAGGAGCTGCGCCGGACGGCCGAGGTCTCCGGAAAAGACGATGCGGCTTGTCTTGCCGTCTTCCGCGACGGCCAGATCCACCATCGCCGCACCGAGGATGTGGCCCGCGTCCCGGAAGGTGACCCGCAGGCCCGGAAACGGCGAAAAGGGCGCCCCGTAGGTCACTGTCGCAAAGAGGGGAAAGGCGTCCATCGCATCCTTCTGCGTGTAGAGCGGGGTGGTATCGGCCTCTCCGTGGCGGAGCCTCTTGCGGTTCTTCCACTGCGCCTCCGTCTCCTGGATGTGGGCGCTGTCCAGAAGCATGATCTTCAGGAGGTCCTGTGTCGGCGGTGTCATGTAGACCTTGCCTTTGAACCCCTTCTGGACCAGCCTGGGAAGAAGCCCGGAATGGTCCATGTGGGCGTGCGTCATCAGGATGAACTCGATCCCGTGGGGATCATAGATCTCGACATCCCAGTTGCGTTTGTCGATCTCCGCGTTCCCCTGATGCATGCCGCAGTCGATCGCGAACCGGTGGCCGCCCGCCTCCAGGATGTAACAGGAGCCGGTGACTGTCCTTGCCGCACCCATAAACCTGACTTTCATAGCCGCCTCGTGATAAGTTTAAGGCAGATCCAGGGAAGGGGACTTCCGAAGCCCCCCTTCCCCGCGCGAATCTGCCGGAATAGGTTTTCTCCTCTTTTTTTCTGTGTCCATAACGCAACGGCCGTAAAATTGCAACGGCCATTCGCGGGAGGGCTTTTCCCGACGGCACTTCGGTCTTGACAGGGCATCCCCTTCCGGGTAGATTCGGGGCGTCTCATCCCGGACACAGGAGTATGCCATGCACCCCAAGATCCAAAATTCAGCCCAGGAGATCGATACCGCAGACTGGAAAGAGATCGCCGTCGAATACGGGCGGGAGATCCTGATGATCCGCGTCCCGCCTCAGTGCGACACCCTGACGATGAAGGAGATCCCGATCCTCTCCGACCCGCGGGCCGCCTATGAGGAGGCCCTTGCCAATCCCATCGGCTGCCCGGCGCTGGCGGAGATCATCCGTAAAAAGGGAAAACCGGCCTCGGAGCTCACCGCGGCCGTCACGGTCTCCGACATCACGCGGCCCGTCCCCTACCGGGGGGAAAACGGCCTCCTCCGGCCCCTCCTAAACCGTCTGGAGGAGGCGGGGATACCCCGGCGCAACATCACGATCGTCATCGGCAACGGAATGCACCGGCCGAGCACCCCTGAGGAGCGGAGCGAGATGTTCGGCGCAGAACTCCTCCGGGACTACTCCGTGATCGACCACGACTGCGAGGACCTTCCCTCGCTCACCTTCGTCGGCAGGACCGGAAGCGGCGGCGACGTCTTCGTCAACAGCGCCTTTTACAAGGCCGATCTCAGAATCGGCACGGGCCTGGTGGAGAGCCACTTCATGGCGGGGCTTTCCGGCGGGCGGAAGGCGATCTGCCCGGGGCTGGTGGACAAGCGCACGATCGAAAAGTTCCACAGCCCCGCCTTTCTGGAATCGCCGCAGGCGACCAACCTCGTCCTTGAGGGGAACCCCTGCCACGAAGAATCCCTCGCTATCTCCCGGACAGTCGGCGTGGATTTCATCGTGAATGCGACCCTCGACAAGGATATGCGCCTGACCGGGGTCTTCGCCGGAGAGCTCGAGGCGGCCCACAAAGCGGCGGGCGATCTCGTCCGAGACTATGTATCCGTCCCGGCCACGCGAGAATACGATATCATTCTGACCCACGGCGGCTATGTCGGCCGGAACCATTATCAGGCGGTGAAGGCGGCCTGCAACGCCCTCCCCGTCGTCCGGCAGGGGGGCGTCCTGATCGTTGCCTCCGACAACCGCGACGAAGAGCCGATCGGCGGGCTGGAGTACCGGAGCCTCCTCCATCTACTGAAGATCCAGGGGGAGGAACACTACCTCCGGATGCTCGAGGCGCCCGGCTGGCGCTTCACCAAGGACCAATGGGAGCCGGAGATGTGGGGGAAGGTGCTCCGGAAGGTCGGCGAGGAGGGACTCATCTACTGCACGCACACCATCCCCAGGGCCGATTATTGCCTGCTCCCCGGCCGCTGCGGCCTCGATTTTCTGGCCGGGCGGACGGCGCCCTTCCCTACGGCGGCGGTGGGGGAGATGGTCGAAAACGCGCTCCTCTCGGCCGTCGCCGGCTACCGGGCGCGCGGAATCGAGCCCGCGGTCGCCTTCATCCGGGAGGGTCCCTACACGATCCCCTTCCTCGCAACAACGGAGGGGCAAACCCCGTGAACGCGGTCATTGAAGCGGAGCATCTCCGCAAGGCCTTCGGGGAGCTCGTTGCCGTCGATGACATCTCCTTTGCGGTCAAAGCCGGGGAGTGCTTCGGGATCCTGGGCCCCAACGGAGCGGGAAAGACCTCGACGATCCGGATGATCTACGGCTTCTCGCCCCCCACGGCAGGGCAGCTCACGGTCTTCGGCCTCGACATCACACGGAATGCGCGGGAGGTCAAGGCGCGGATCGGCGTCTGCCAGCAGGAGAACAACCTCGATCCGGACCTCTCCGTCCTCCAGAATCTCGTGGTCTTCGCCCGCTACTTCAACATCCCCGCGAGCGAGGCCGCCGGGCGCGCCCGGGAGCTGATGCGCTTCATGGCCCTCGACCACCGCGAAAACTCCCGCGCCGTAGACCTCTCCGGAGGGCTGGTCCGGCGGCTCGTCATGGCCCGCGCCCTCCTGAACCGGCCGGAGCTCCTCATCCTCGACGAACCGACGACCGGCCTCGACCCCCAGTCGCGCCACCAGGTCTGGGAGCGCCTGGAGGAACTGCGGGCCGGCGGGCTCTCCATCCTGCTGACGACCCACTACATGGAAGAGGCCTCCCGCCTCTGCGACCGGCTCCTGATTATGGACCAGGGACGCATCCTCGTCGAGGGAAAGCCGGAAGAGTTGGTCCGCCGTCACGTCGGCCGCCACGTCCTCGAGGTCGCCGACCCCGCGGAAGATCTCACGGCCTTCCTCCGGGAAAGGGATGTCCGGTACGAGAGCTTCGGCCATCGGGTCATCGTCTACGTGGAGGACGGAAGCGACCTCTACCGGGAAATAAGCGACCGGTTCTGCCAGAAGAGTTGCACCATGCGGATGGCGACGCTGGAGGACGTTTTCTTGCGTTTGACGGGGAGGGAGTTGAGAGAATGAGCGCCCTCTATCCGCCGATATCCCGCCGTTTTATCCGGGTCTGGCAGCGGAACCTTACCGTTTACCGGCAGAGCTGGAAGATCAGCTTCATCCCGCCGCTCCTGGAGCCCCTCTTCTACCTTCTGGCCTTCGGCGTCGGCCTGAGTGTGCTGGTGGGAAGCATCCACTACCGGGGGGAGGAGATCTCCTACGTCCGCTTCATCGCCCCGGCGCTCATCGCGATCACCGTCATGAACAACGCCTTCTTCGAGAACACCTACGCCTCGTTCGTCCGGATGTACTACCAGAAGACCTTCGACGCGATGATGGCGACGCCGCTTACCGTGGAGGAGATCATCGCGGGGGAGATCGTCTGGGGGGCAACCAAGGCCTTGATCGCGACGGCGATCATGATGGCCGTGATCAGCCTCTTCGGCCTGATCCGCTACCCGGAGGGGCTGCTCCTGCTGCCGCTCGCCTTCCTGGGCGGCCTCGCCTTCGGCGCGGCCGGGATGTTCTGTACGGCGATCGTTCCGCACATCGAGCAGTTCAACCTGCCGGTCTTCCTCTTCATCACGCCGATGTTCCTCTTCGGCGGGACCTTCTTTCCCATCGAGAACCTCCCCCTTTGGGCACAGAAGACGGCCCTGCTCCTGCCGCTCACCCACCTCGTCCACCTCGCCCGGGCCTTCGCCAACGGCCGGATAGACGCAACGGTCCTGCCGGGGATCGCCTATCTCGCCGCCTTCAGTGCGGCCGCCTTTCCGCTCGCGATCCGCAAGATGCGCCGGCGCCTGATCAAATAAGAAGGGATATCATCGGGAGGACTCCACGTACTGAACGATCTTCTCGCCGAGCGTCCGGACGATCTGTTCGAACCTCGCCTCGTCCCTCTCGAGAAGGGTCATCCTGAAACCGGGCAGGTCGGTGAAGAAGGAGGTGAGCGGGATCACGCAGATCCCCGTGGCCCCCAGGAGGTAATAGACGAACCGCTTGTCGTGCTCGATATGCTCCGAGACAAGCTTCCCGATGTAGGTCCGGATCTCCTCCTGCGCTATCGGCAGGGACTGGCGTCCATTGAGGATTGCGTCGTTGAAGACCACCGTCATGTAAAAGGCGCCGCAGGTCCGGTTCACCATCACATAGGGGAGGTCCTTGAGGATCCGGTAGGCGATGTTGGAGAGCTTCTCGTAGCGCCGGAGCCGCTCGTCGAGGTAGGGCTGGTACTCCGGGTGGTCCATGATCCTGGGGATCGCCATCTGCGGAAGCGTGGTGGAGCAGACCTCCGCCATCTTCTGGGTCAGGATGGCGTCGATGTAGCGGGCGAAGGTCTCGTCCCTGCCGGCATTGTAAATCTCCATCCAGCCGCATCGGGAACCGGGCCAGGGAAACTCTTTGGAGATCCCCTTCATGCTGATTCCCGGCACGTCGCCGATGATGTCGGAGATGGGGACGGTCTTCTTCCCGTTGAAGACGATCTGGTGATAGGTCTCGTCGAAGACGAGGAAGAGGTCGTAGTCCCGGGCGATTTGCACGATCCGCCGGAGCGTCTCCTCGGGATAGACGTAGCCGGTGGGGTTGTCGGGATTGATGACCAGGATCCCGACGATGGCGCGGTGGCTCTTCACCTTCCGCTCCAGTTCGTTGACGTCCGGAGACCAGTCGCAGTAGGGGTTCATCCGGTAGGTGTTCGGAGGAAACGAGGCGTGGAGGACCTCGGCCAGCAGGTGCGTGGAGTAGGTCGGCTCCGGCATGATGATCCGCGCGTCGACCCGGATGGCGCTGTAGGCCCGCGCGATCGCGTCGCCGAGACCGTTGAAGAAGATGATATCCTCCGGCGTGATCTGCGCCTTTCCCCGCCGGTTGACCCTCTCCGCCAGGAATTCGCGGGTCGCATCCATCCCCTTCGTCGGGGAATAGCCGTAGGAGCAGTCTTCCTGCAGGAGATCGGCAAGCACCCCCCGCATCCATTCGGGGACCCTCTCCCCCTTCTGGACCGGATCGCCGATGTTCTCCCAGATCACCTCGACGCCCGCCTGTGTCAACCGGTTCGCCACATTCACGATGTTTCTGATCTCGTAAACCAGCCCGCTGCCGCTTTTGGCAATGTCGAATCTCATGTGTTAGCCTCGTATGATTTCCGGTGATGGATAAAATGATTTTTTGTCCAATAGTACAACTCGTGCCGCCTGTCCACCATTTTTTCTTCCGAACGCCGGAACAGCAACTCCTTTTCAATTTCCCCTTGTCAATATATACTCATCGTTATATTAGAACGTTATTATGTCCGCCTCCTGAACGGCGGATGGAGGCCAGTGATTACCGGCGCGGGCCAAGGACCACGCTTCGCGAATTGAAGATGGAAGAACTGTATTTTGCCGCCTTTGCCGTCATGGCGCCCTTTGCAATCATGCTCTGCGGCGTGAGGGTGACCTCATGAAACGTGCCTGGAGTCTTATCGAAACGCCGCAGCAACTGGCAGGGGCGAAAAAAGCGATCTGCGCTTCCGGGATCATCGCCATCGACACGGAGTATGATTCCTTCCGCTACTTCCACGAGAAGCTCTGCCTCATCCAGGTCCAGACCGGGGTGAAGACCTGGCTTATCGACCCTCTGGCCGGCCTCGACCTCTCCTTCCTGGGCAAGGTCCTGATCGACCCGGACGTCCTGAAGATCCTCCACGCAGGCGACAACGACATCCGCATCCTGAAGCGGGACTACGCCTTCGCCTTCAGGAACATCTTCGACACCCACCGGGCCGCCTCGCTCCTGGGCTGCCACCGGCTCTCGCTCTTGACGCTTCTGGAGGGTTACCTGGGGGTCACGCTGGAGAAGAAGATGCAGCGCTCCCGCTGGGACCTCCGCCCGCTGAGCGAAGAACAGCTTGACTACGCCTCCCGGGACACCGTTCATCTTTTAGGTCTCTACCGGAAACTCGACCGCGAGCTAAACGAGCGGGGCCTCGAAAAAGAGGCTGCGAGACTCTTCGCTGAGATAATCGCGGCGACCTGGCATCCTAAGACACTCGACCGACTCGGTCACCGGAAAATCCAGGGATACCCGACACTGACCGCCGAACAGAAGGAACGCCTCCGCAAGCTCTTCCGCTGGCGCTTCGAAAAGGCGAGGGAGACCAACAGGGCCTCCTTCATGGTTCTGCCCGATCAGCACCTCGTCGATCTATCGAGGCTCGACGACGCCTCCCTCGACGCCCTCACCGTCTCCGGCCTCCTCTCCCCCAAGAAGGCGGCCCATTTCGGCGCGGAACTCCTTAAGATCCTCACAAACCGCTAACAAAGCCGGATAAATAAAGTCGATAGGAGAATGATGGAAAGCGTTGTCTTGGATCCCCTGGAATATCGAATCGATCGGCCGTCCCTGCTGGCCAGGCTGCGCCTGAAGGAAGGCAGCGGACATGCGACAAAGGTCGAAGGATTGATCCGGGAGGCGGAGGCGGTCGCCCATCCCCGGGCGATCTACCGGATGGCCTTCATCGAGTCGCGGGGCGATCAGCATGTGGTGGCCGAGGAACTCCGGTTCGAGAGCCGCGTCCTGAAGGTGAATCTCGACAACCTTCACCGTTTTTTTGCCTTTGTGGTCACCTCGGGCCGCGAATTGGATGCCTGGGCGAACGTCAAGACCGATCTCCTGGAACAATTCTGGGCGGATGCAATCAATCAGGCCGTGGTCATCTCCGCCCGCTCATTCCTAGATTGGCATCTGCAGGAACGCTACGGCCTGGCGAAAACGGCGCGCATGAGTCCGGGCTCCCTGCCTGACTGGCCCCTGGAGGAGCAACGGGTCCTTTTTGAACTTCTGGGAGACACCCGAAAAACCATCGGCGTAGAGCTGACGGAGAGTCTGCTCATGGTGCCCATCAAATCCCTCTCGGGTATTGTCTTCACTAACGAGGAAGGATTTGCCAGTTGTCAGCTCTGCCCTCGCGAAGACTGCCCCGGTCGGAGGGTTCCATACGATCCGGGACTCTACGAAAGGAAATATCGGGACCCATCGCAGACTTCCCACTTGGGGCAATCATAGTAGCGGATTTGCGCTTCGTTTTCCGGCTATCGCCCGCAGTTGAAATGGCGCCAGAAAAACGAACCGTAGCTTCTGCACCGGTTCCGCTCGGCGTCCAGCATCGGGCAGGATCTCCGAATGCAGCATTGGACGCATGATTTCGTAGGTCTAGTTCTTTGAGCTGCCGGGGCCAAAAGACACATGTTCGAAAGGCTGTAGCATCGTCGGGTAACCAGGCGGCAAATGGAGAAAACAAACATCAATCTGTATCGGGAGAAACGGTCTACTCGACTCAAAAAATCAAAAGTATTTCTTGGAAATTCCTCTGGCTGCAATGATCCCTGAAATTCCTGCTCCCACAATACCACGGCTCTTCCCGGTGCCGTCGCCTGCTACAAAGATGCCTTTGACATTCGTTTCAAGATTTTCATTCGTTATAAAATGCGTATCGAAAAACTTAATCTCCGGTGCGTACAACAGGGTGGACGGGTGAAGAATCCCAGGCACTATTTTATCAAGCTTTTTTAAGGACTCCCAGAGATTGTCAATGATACGGGCGGGCAAACCAAGCGTTATATCCCCCGGCGTTGCATTATATGTTGCCTTACAAAGCCCGAAATGACGAGTCGCACTGTTAAATGTTGAGCTGGAACTTCTTCTCCCCTCCCGGAAGTCCCCCACCCTCTGAACGATCGGCCTGCCTCCCCCCAGCAGAAAGAATTGTTTGGCAATCATGTGCCCGAATTCGGTCGTATCGGAAAAGGGCTCGGTTAAAAAGATCGTATTGATTAAGGCAAAATTCGTGTTTTCTGTTTTCCGGCCGGAGAGTGCGTCACCGTTCACCAGCTTGAAATTGTAATAGTTTTCTACCCGTACCCGTCCGCCCGGGTTGGTACAGAAGGTCCTGACTCTATCTCCGTGGCGCGCTGTGCGGAAAATGAATTTTGGGTCGTATACGATATCTGTAACGGCGTCATAATACTTTCTGTTTAATTCAAGGCGGATTCCCACATCTATAGGGCCAAAATTATGGTGAACGTGTAATTTTGTAGCTACGTCACGAAACCAGTAAGCACCACTGCGTCCCGGAGCGGCAAGAACGATTTTCGTGGCATAGCAAACTTTTTTTCGATGATGACTACAGGAGACATGGTATGTGTCGTCATCATGTTTCACAATGGAGGTTACTGCCGTTCCCAGCAAAAATTCTGTTTTTTTCAGGTGATTTCTCAAATAATCAACGACTGACTTGCCGTTGTCCGTTCCCCAATGCCACTGCTCCGGCGCGATGAATTGAGCGTCATGCTCTTTGGCAATGTTTCCAAGTGCCTCAATTGTTTTATTCTTATCTACAAAGGTTACCTGCTGACACTTAGGAAAATGGATGAAGACCTGCCTGATTTCTTCCATCAAACGCTGCGCCGAATCACGATCGATTTTAAGTTCATCCAAATCGATTCCGACTCGATAGTCAAAATTCAGTTTGCCATCGTTTAGCAATCCTCCAGCGGGATACGGGTGACGATCGATGATAGCAATCCTGTCTAAGCCCAGCCGCTCAAGCTGCATAGCTGCAAACAGACCGGCGGGGCCGGAACCTATAATCAATACATTATAAGCGTCCATAAACCATTTAAACTCTTGACCGCTCTTGTACCACATTATCTTGAAGTTTAGCTACTTTAAATCAATGATGTCGTAGTTCACGAAAAAAGTCTTTCTGGAACTGGCATCAACAACTTCCTCTTCTAAGGAAGAGTATTTTCATTGAAGATTCACTACATTTTTAGCATGTGTCTGAATGAAACGTTTTCTCGGCGCGACTTCGTCGCCCAAGGCATGACCGATACCGACTTTTCGCGTCTCTACGAGCGCTTCGACGAGATCGTCGCGACAGTCGGCAATACCGAATCGTCAGG
>JAHJQP010000035.1 GCA_018819165.1 Pseudomonadota bacterium | reverse complement strand
GGGGGGATGATGCCCCTGTTCATACTGGGGCACTTCAGCCATCACCTCCTGACCTCGATCACGGTGCCCCTGATCCCCTTCATCCGCAGCGCCTTCGATCTGGACTACACCCAGTCTGGGCTTGTGATCTCGGCCTTCACGCTGGCCTACGGGATCGGGCAGCTGCCGGCGGGTTGGCTCGCCGACCGGATCGAACCCCGCAAGCTGCTGACCATGGGCATCTCCGGCGTAGCGCTGGCCGGCATCCTGGTCGGCCTTTCCCAGACCTATCTGCTGATGCTCATCTTTCTCGTCCTGATGGGAATCTTGGCTGGCGGCTACCACCCGACGGCCCCGCCGCTGATCTCCGCCTCGGTAAGACCGGAGCACCTGGGACGGGCGCTCGGCCTGCACAATATCGGCGGCGGGACCAGCCATTTCCTGACGCCGCTTATCGCCGTCGCCGTCGCCAACGCCTGGGGATGGCGGAACGCCTATCTCGCGATGGCGATCCCGACGGTCGCCTTCGGCATTCTCTTCTACCTTCGCCTCGGCCAACTCAACGCCCGGGAAAAGGCAAACCGCGGCGAGGAGAAGAAGAACGGGGAGCCTATCGAGTCCCGGCCGGAAAGCATGCGCCGAATCGTCATCTTCCTGATCTTCTCGACCTTCACGGCGGCGATCATCCTTTCCGTTGTTTCTTTCATCCCGCTGCTCATGGTCGATCATTTCCAAGTGAGTAAAAAGACGGCAGCCGCCCTCCTCTCCGTGATCTATGTGGCGGTTTTTTGGGCAAGTCCCCTGGGCGGTTATCTCTCAGACCGTGTGGGAAGCGTCCGGGTGACCCTCGCGGTCTGCTTCACGGCCGGCCCCGTCATCTTTCTGTTCACGGTCCTCCCCTACGGATGGGGGATCTTTGCCCTGCTCATCCTACTGGGAACGGTCATCTTTGCCCGGATGGCCGCTTCGGAGACGTTTATCGTCAGCAAGACGCCTCCCCACATCCGTTCGACCGTCCTCGGCATCTACTTCTTCACCGGCATGGAGGGGGGCGGAATCCTGACGCCGGTTTTGGGATACCTGATCGACCGTTTGGGCTTCCAGACGGCCTTCACCATTGCCGGCGGGGCCGCCTTCGCCGTGACGTTGATCTGTGCGTTCCGGCTCCGGGAGGATCGGCAGCGCCCTCTCTCCACTGGGGGTGAACAATAAAACAAGAGGGAACAAACATGGAGAAAATCAGGTTGGGGCGAACGGGCCTGATGGTCAGCAGGAGCGGCTTCGGCGCCATACCCATCCAGCGGATCAGCGCTGCGGAAGCAGGCCGCCTGCTCCGGAAGGCCTGTGAGAACGGGATCAACTTCTTCGACACGGCACGCAGCTACACGGACAGCGAGGAGAAGATCGGCCTGGCCTTGGCCGACGTCCGGGGCGAGATCCTCCTCGCCACGAAAGGCAAGGGGGGAAGCCGTAAGAAGGTCCTGGAGGATCTGGAGACGAGCCTCCGCCTCCTGCGGACCGATTACGTGGACCTACTCCAGATCCACAACCTCAAGAAGGCCCTCGACCGGGAGGAGCCGGACGGCGCCTATCAGGGCCTTCTGGAGGCCCGGGAAAAGGGGATGACCCGCTTCATCGGGATGTCGACCCACCGCCTGGACATCGCCCTCGAGGCGGCGGCCTCCGGTCTCTACGATACGGTCCAGTTCCCGCTCAGCATGATCTCCTCCAAGAAGGACCTCACCCTCATCGGCGCCTGCCGGGATAGGGATATCGGCCTGATCGCGATGAAGGCCCTCTCCGGCGGGCTGATCACGAACGCCGTGGCGGCTTTCGCCTTTATGCGTCAGTTCGACACCCTCGTCCCGATCTGGGGCATCCAACGGGAGAGGGAACTGGACGAATTCATCGCCCTGGAGGCCGATCCGCCCGTCCTCGACGACGCGATGCGCCGGGCAATCGAAAAGGACCGGGCGGAACTTGCCGGGGATTTCTGCCGCGGTTGCGGCTACTGCCTCCCCTGCCCCGCCGTAATCCCCATCGCCCAGGCGGCCCGGATGTCCCTGCTGTTGCGCCGGACCTTCGTGCAGCGGTTCCTGACGGACCAGTGGAAGGCGGACATGGCGAAAATCAGGGATTGCCAGGAATGCGGCCATTGCCGCGAGCAGTGCCCCTATGAACTGGATACCCCGGCCATTTTGAAGAAGATGCTCGCGGACTACGAGGCGTTTCTGGAAAGAAGGTCTTAAGAAAGGCTGTTCCCCCTGCCGGCAGGATCATTCGACGAGGATCTTTCCGGCCGGCCCAGCGATGACCTCGCCGACGATCGCCGCCTCGGCGATCCCCGCGGCGTGCATATTCCGCAGCAGACCCTCCGCCGCCTCTTCCGGCAGCGCGATCAGGAGCCCACCGGCCGTCTGGGGATCGAAAAGAATGTTCACCAGCCAATCGGGGCAGCCCGGACCGATCTCGATCTGCTTCTCGCGGAATTCGCGGTTCCGGATGAGCCCGCCGGGAATGATCTCCTCCTCGACGAGCGCCCGGACCTCCGGGAAGAAGGGAACGGAAGAGGCCCGGATCCGCATCCCGGTTCCGCTCCCCTCGATCATCTCCAGGGCATGGCCGAGGAAGCCGAAGCCGGTGATATCCGTACAGGCATGGACACCGGCCGTCTCAGTCATCAGCTCCGCCGCCTCCCTATTGAGCGTTGTCATGCAGGCCACGGCGCGGGCCACAAGGGCGGGGTCGGCCTCCCCTCCCTTCAGGGCGGTGCCGACGATGCCGGTGCCGAGCGGTTTGGTCAGGATCAGGCGGTCTCCCGGCTTAGCCCCCCGGTTGAACAGAACCTTTTCAGGATGGATGACGCCGGTGACGGAGAGCCCATACTTCGGCTCGTCGTCCTCGACGCTGTGGCCGCCGATCAGAAGGACGCCGGCCTCCCGCATCTTGTCCAGGCCGCCCCGGAGGATCTCGCGGAGGATTTTCACGTCCATCTTCCGGATGGGAAAGCAGACGATGTTCAGCGCGGTGAGCGGCCGCCCCCCCATGGCATATATGTCGCTCAGCGCGTTGGTCACGGCGATCTGGCCGAAGGTGTAAGGGTCATCTACGATCGGGGTGAAGAAATCGACGGTCTGGATGATGGCCAGATCGTCCCGAAGACGGTAGACCCCGGCGTCCTCCGCGTGCTCCATCCCGACGATCAGATTCGGATCGGCGATGAGCGGCAGATCCTTCAGCGCCTCCTGCAGGTCACCCGGACCTATCTTGCAGGCTCACCCCGCTCCGTGGACCGTCCCTGTCAGGCGCACCTTCTTCTCTTCATCCATGGATTCCACCCTGCCCTTCCTTCCGGAAAATAGAAAGTGAGGGCAATCTATCAAATATGGCCGGATATTGCGAGAGGTTTGATTCTTCTTTGCGTACGCTTCCCGAATATGGTAAAAACCCGCCATAAGAAATTTTCAGATCCGAGGTTCCCTCCATGCCGGAAAGGATAAGATACTACAGCACCAACCGCAACTTGGACCAGGTTGCAGGCATCCCCCCCTTCCGGGAGACCGTCTCCTTCCGGGAGGCCCTCCTGATGGGGCAGGCCCCAGACGAGGGGCTTTTCATGCCCGAAACGATTCCCGCTCTCCCCATCAAGGCACTCAAGGCCCTGAAGGGGGCGCCTTACACTGATGCCGCGATGCTCGTCGCAGAGGCCTTTCTCGCGGAGGAGATCGAGGCAGAGACGCTCCGGCTGATCATCGCCGACGCCTACAACTACCCGGTGCCGCTGGAGAACGTTTTTGCACGCAAATACATCATGCGCCTCGATCAGGGGCCGACCGCCTCCTTCAAGGACTTCGCCGCCCGGATGATGGCCCGCCTGATGAGCGCCTTCCGGGACCAGGGGAACCGCCTCAATGTCCTCGTCGCCACGTCGGGGGATACGGGAAGCGCCGTGGGCGAGGCCTTCAAGGGGGTGGAGGGGATCGACGTGACGATCCTCTACCCGCGGGGAGAGGTAAGCGGCCGGCAGAAGAAGCAGCTGGACACAATCGGTGGGAACGTCCGGGCCGTCTCCGTGGACGGAAAGTTCGACGACTGCCAAGACCTCGTCAAGCAGGCCTTCTCCGACCCGGCCTTCGTCGATTTCAACCTGACCTCGGCCAACTCGATCAACTTCGGGCGGATCCTCCCGCAGATCATCTACTACATCTGGGCCTGGGCGCAGCTATCGCGGGAGGGGGAGACGGCCATCTTCTCCGTCCCCTCGGGCAACTTCGGCAACGCCCTCGGCTGCGAGTACGCCCGACGGATGGGGCTCCCCGTGGAGAAGCTCATCATGCCGACCAACGAAAACGACGAGTTCCCCCGTTTCCTGGAAACCGGAATCTACGAGAAGATCTCCCCGTCGCGCGCCTGCCTGTCGAATGCGATGAACGTGGGCCACCCGAGCAACCTCGCCCGTTTCTTCGACCTCTACGGCGGCACAGTAGACCGCACCGGCGTCGTCCACCGCATCCCGGACCTCGACGAGATGAAGAGGCGTATCTATTCCGTGAGCATCTCCGACCGGGAGACTAAAAAAACGATCAAGCGAGTTTACGACCAGCACAAGGTGCTCTTGGAGCCGCACGGCGCCGTGGGGTGGCGGGGGCTGGAGGTCTATCTTGAACTCTTCGGCGATGCCCCGCTGTGCATCAGCCTGGAAACGGCCCATCCGGCCAAATTTCCCGACGAGATCCGGGAGCTCCTGGAGATCGACCCCGACCTACCGCAGAGCATGAAGGACATTGACGATCGGGCAGGCGAGCCGGTCTTCCTCCTCGCCGATTACGGCAAACTCAAAACCTATTTGCAGGAACACCTCCGGGTCAAGGACTGAAGATGCCAATGGCGACCGAGGCGAAGACGGGCACTATATAAGATAAGTATTTGCAGTTGAGAGGGTGCGATAAGTAAAAATGAAATTCGCCGGACCTTTACGCCACCTACTTATCAATAAGTTCAATGATGTTATCATTTTACCGATTATTTATTGTAGTAGGGATTTGCGATCAACTGGCTCGTATAGCAGCTTTTTATCGGTAATGCGTGAGTGCGGCATGAGAAAAAAAAATGTACCGGTAATTGACGTTTCTACAAAGCATGAGTGGGATCCAGATATCAATAGTCAACAATTCCATTTGAAATGGTTGAATATGTCCTGCATAAATATCAAGACATATTCACTTCAGACGCGGATCAGGATGGTATGATCTAAAGTTTTTCTCTTCGTAACCGGAGAGAATTTCCGATGACGGACACAGAACTGAAACTCATTGCGGCGGCTGCGATCACAGGACTCAGGAGCAAGCCGAAAAAGGGATATAATACGCCGGCAGCGATGGGCACGCCGAGAGCGTTATAGATAAAAGCAAAGAACAGGTTTTGCTTGATATTGGCCATGGTGGCCCGGCTCAAACGTCTCGCGCGGACGATGCCGGTGAGGTCGCCCTTGACCAGGGTGACGCCGGCGCTTTCCATGGCTACATCAGTGCCCGTTCCCATGGCAATCCCCACTTCCGCCTGGGCCAGGGCGGGGGCATCATTGATACCGTCGCCGGCCATGGCGACAATATGGCCGCCCTGCTGAAACTTTTTGACCGCCTCTGCCTTTTGATCCGGCAGAACCTCAGCCACCACTTCGTCAAGAGCAAGCTTCCTGGCAACTGCCTCTGCAGTTACCTTATTATCACCGGTCAACATCACAATCCGGATGCCTTCAGCGTGCAGCTGTTTGATCGCCTCGGGCGTGGTCTCTTTGATCGGATCGGCAACTGCCAGCAAACCACCAATTTTGCCGGCAATCCCCACAAACATGACGGTTTTTCCTTCGGACCGCATGGCCTGGGCCTGCTCCGCCAAAGATCCTATGTCCATTTTGAACTCATCCAGCAATTTACGATTGCCCAGCAATACCGCCTGGCCTTCAACTTCGCCGGAAACGCCTTTCCCCGTGTGCGATGAAAAATTTTTCGCCTCAGTCAGGTGAAGCCCTTGATTGACGGCGCCTTGGACAATGGCTGCCGCCAGCGGATGTTCGCTGCCTTTCTCGAGGGAGGCAGCCAGCAATAACAGTCTGTTCTTATCAATGCCCGATGCAGCGACAACCTCGACCAATTTCGGTTTGCCCTCGGTCAAAGTCCCCGTCTTGTCAACCACGAGCGTTGTAACTTTTCTCAGGGTCTCGATCGCCTCGGCATTCTTAAACAGGACACCCATGGTCGCCCCCTTGCCCGTTGCCACCATGATCGACATGGGGGTTGCCAGACCCAGAGCGCATGGGCAGGCAATAATCAGCACCGAAACGGCGGCAATCAGCGCATAGGCCAATTGGGGGTCGGGACCGAAAAAGTACCAGATGACAAAAGCGACAAGAGCGATGGCGATCACTGCCGGCACAAAGTATCCGGAGACAACATCGGCAAGTTTCTGGATCGGTGCGCGGCTTCGTTGGGCGTCGGCCACCATCTTCACAATTTGTGACAACAAGGTTTCGGCGCCTACCTTTTGGGTCTCCATAATCAATGAACCGGTACCATTGACCGTAGCGCCGATGAGTTTATCCCCCGCCTGTTTCTCGACCGGTATCGGTTCGCCGGAAATCATCGATTCATCGACACTGCTTGATCCTTCAAGAACGACACCGTCCACGGGAATCTTTTCCCCCGGCCGAACTCGCAGACGATCTCCTTTCATTACATGCTCCAGGGGGATATCGCTCTCATTTCCGTCAGCATCTATTTTTCGGGCGGTCTTCGGCGCCAGACCCAACAGCGCCTTTATGGCCGCGCCGGTCCGGCTTCTGGCCCGCAGTTCCAACACCTGGCCCAGCAATATCAGGACGACGATAACGGCGGCTGCCTCAAAATAGACCCCAACGGTGCCTTCTGCTGTCCGCATCGCCGCGGGGAAAAGATGGGGAAACAACACGCCAATCAGGCTGTAAAGGTAGGCCACCGAAACCCCGAGACCGATAAGGGTAAACATGTTCAAGCTTCTGTTGATGACGGACTGGACAGCCCGGACGTAAAAGGGCCACCCGGCCCAGACAACTACGGGCGTCGCGAGGATAAGCTCCAGCCACTCATATGTCTTGAGGGTGGCGAGAGTATCGAGTAACCTACCGCCCGGGATAAGACCGCGCATGGCGATGATCACCAGCGGGAGCGTCAGAATGGCGCCCACAATGAAGCGCTTGCGCATATCCTCGTATTCGGGATTGCTCTCTTCTTCCGTCAAGGAGACGGTTCTCGGCTCCAGGGCCATGCCGCATTTTGGACAGCTTCCCGGCCCGTCCTGGGCAATTTCCGGGTGCATCGGGCAGGTATATTTTATCCGCTCCGCTACCGGCATCGGGGTCTTCGGCTCCAGAGCCATGCCGCATTTTGGGCAACTACCGGGACCCTGCTGCTCGACTTCAGGATGCATCGGGCACGTATACACCTCGCTGCTGTCATGCGTGTGTTTCACTGCTGACGGCGCTTCTTCTTTCTTGCCGGTGAATTTCTCCGGATCGGTTTTGAACGTTGTCAGGCAATGCTCGCTACAAAAGTAGTAAGATTTGCCGTCATGTTTATGGTGGATGAATTTACCTTCCTGAGCAGTAGACATCCCGCAAACCGGATCCGTATATTGGCTTTTTTGTTCTTTGGATTGGTGGTGGTGCATCATGTACCTCCGTCTACTCTGAGAACCACGATTTCTTTAATGTTTCCCAACCCTTCCTTTTCGGTTCATAAAAAGCCGATGTTCACAAACTCTCGTTTGCTGTGGGCGCTTACAGCAAGATATCATTTGCCTGGATGTGCGACGATCATTTTCACCATCTGCATGAACCCGAGATGTTCGATCTTTTCAATACGCAATCCCGCCTTTCCAACATTCTCCACTGTACGCCGGTTGATGTTCGGGCCGATAAAGTGCAGGAAAAAAGGGTTCATGATATCCATGATGAACCCGATGACCGGTCTGTCGATCCGGACATGTTCGAGCAGGAGAATCTCACCGTCGGACCTTACGACGCGCCCTAATTCTTTCAAGCCCAGGACCGGATCGGGCACGGAGCAGAACACGAAAGTCGTGACGGCCGTGTCAAAATAATTTTCGGGAAATGGAAGAGACTGAACATCACCCTCCATAAGATGGACGGGGAAACCAAGCTTGTCGGCGCGCAATCGTGCATGAAGCAGCATCTTATCGGCGATATCGAGACCTGTGACATCAACGCCCTCTGGATAGTAAGGAAAGTTTTTCCCCGTGCCGACCCCAACCTCGAGAACCTTCCCTTTGGCGCGTGCAAGCAGTTGCCGGCGCCAGCGACTGAAGGTGCGCTCGGAGATTATTTCCATCACATCATAGTATGG
>JAHJQP010000203.1 GCA_018819165.1 Pseudomonadota bacterium | reverse complement strand
GTCTTCATCGGTCTTGAAACGAAAGAGAGGAGCCACCGGCCCGAATGTCTCTTCCCGGGCGACTGCCATTTCGCATGTGACGTCGGTAAGTATTGTCGGCTGGAAAAAGGTGCCGCCAAGTTCGTGCCGTTTGCCGCCAAGGACTATCCGTGCCCCCTTTTCGACGGCATCGGCGATATGTTCTTCGACTTTCTCGACGGCGTGCATATCGATGAGGGGACCTTGCTGGGTTTCTCCTTTTAAGCCGTCCCCGACGGTGAGTTTGCCGACTCGCGCCGCCAGTTTCGCCGTGAAGGCATCGTAGATCCCCTCCTGGATGAGGAAACGGTTGGTGCAGACACAGGTCTGGCCGGTGTTGCGATACTTGGAAACAATGGCCCCTTCGACTGCAGCATCAATATCTGCGTCGTCGAACACCACGAAAGGGGCATTGCCACCTAACTCCATGGCAACTTTCTTGACGGTTCCAACGCATTGCTCCATGAGGAGCTTGCCTGTTTCGGTAGACCCCGTGAAGGTGAGTTTACGGACAATCGGGTTGCTGGTCATCTCGCGGCCGATGGCGTCGGAAGCGCCGGTGACAACATTGAAGACTTTGCCGGGATCCCTTTCCTCTCGGCCAAAACGGCAAGTGCCAAGGCCGAACAGGGGGTCTGGCTGGCCGGCTTGAGGATCATGGTGCACCCAACTGCCAGGGCCGGGCCGGCTTTGCGTGTGATCATGGCGGAGGGAAAGTTCCACGGTGTAATGGCAGCGCAGACACCTATCGGCTCTTTGATGACGACGACCCGTTTATCCTTTGCAAAGGTCGGTATAGTATCGCCATAGACCCGCTTCCCCTCTTCGGCAAACCACTCGATGAAGGAAGCGGCGTAGGCTATTTCGCCACGTGACTCGGCCATGGGTTTCCCCTGCTCGGCAGTCATCAGAATAGCAAGATCCTCCTGATTCTCAAGCATAAGTTCAAACCAGCGGCGCAGAAACGCAGAACGCTCGGCAGCGGTCCTGCCGCGCCAGGCAGGGTATGCGATATTTGCCGCTTTGATAGCGGCGCGAGTCTCTGTCGCGCCAAGCTTTGGAACAGTACCGATAATCTCACCCGTAGCAGGGTTGGTTACGGTTATAGTCCCACCTTCTGCAGCATCTATCCACTGTCCGTTAAGGTAGCACTGCTGGCGGAGAAGAGTTTTGTCTTTCAATGTGAACATAGGTAACCTCCTGAATATTGATCACAAGCCGGTTCATTGTAGCACTCGAGACCTTCGATACCTCCCTCGCGACCATAGCCGCTCTCCTTGACACCGCCGAAGGGCTCTTCCTGCATAGCGCGAGCGTCGTCCGGGACGTCCGAGAGAACGGTCAGGGAGAAAAGGTTTGTTTTCTCCGTTTACCGCCTGGTTTCCCGGCGGTGCCACATTATCTCATCCATGGTTCCGTTGGCCCCAAGCACTCACAATACTGGTGATCCATATCATAATTACCAAGGGGAAAATATCAATGATTGTAGGTTAAAATCAAGCCTTTTCATCGAGGTTGACATTTTACTGATAACAGTACGCATTAACCGGATGAGCCACATTTTATTTGAGGCAATTCGCCCAAACAATTCTCCTTGCAACCGCCCGTCTCATTCGTTAAGATTTCCCGGAATACGATCAACCAGTTTCCTGAATGGAGGCGTCTGTACCCGCAACAGGGAGTCAAGTTTCATCTGCAGGGCGGCGGTTACCTCCTCGTCTCCGCGGGCCGGAGCATCTCGCCCGTCAAGGCCTGTTCCCTCGTCAGCGATTTCACCGCTCTGCCGGAGTGATCCCAAGGCCGATGAGAGCACCGCGACCATCGCCGGCCTCCTGGGGATATCTCCGGCCGGCGCGGATCTCCCGATCGTCTCGACAGGGGATGTGAGGGGCAGATAAGGAGTGTCATGCCGGCGATCATCTTTTTTCTGCTCATTTTCCTGCCCGCGACAACCGCCAGCGCGGGTGACCTACGGATGGAAAACGACCATTTCATCATTCGCTATGCGTCTGGTGACGAGCGGATCGCCTCGGAACTTAGCCGGGAATCGCTCGGCATCCGGGAGCGGATAATCGCCGACATCGGTGTCGATTTTTCCGGAAAGACGGAGATCCGTATCGCCCCCACCCTCGAAGCGTTCCGGGCGGCCCAGCCCGGAAGGACCTGGGTTCCACTCTGGGCGGTCGGTGTGGCCTATCCCGGGGAGAATGTGATCGTCCTCCGCTCGCCGCGGGCAGTCAAAGGGAGCCGCATCGACGTGATTGATGTCTTCGCCCATGAATTCAGCCATATTGCCCTGGGGAGGGCCTT
>JAHJQP010000202.1 GCA_018819165.1 Pseudomonadota bacterium | reverse complement strand
GAGTTTCCGGTAGTCGTCAAGAAAGCCGATGAGGCCGAAACCGACCGTCACCATGATGACGAGCCAGATATAGCCGACCGTCAGGTTGGCCCAGAGCAGGGTGGAGATGGTGACGGCGAAGATGATCAGGATGCCGCCCATCGTCGGAGTGCCTTTCTTGGCGAGATGGGAGTCCGGTCCATCCTCCCGGATGGTCTGTCCGATCTGGAGTTCATGGAGCTTGCGGATCAGCCAGGGACCGACAACAAAGCAAATCACGAGCGCGGTGATCGCGGCATAGATCGTCCGGAAGGTGATATAACGAAAGACATTTAAGAATGAATATATTTCATGTAGCGGATATAAAAGATGAAAAAGCATTTTTACTTCCTTTTCGTTGCATCCGGCCTTTTCTTGCGCGGCGAAACTTACACCGCTTGCGGTTTCAGGTCAAATGCCTCGATGATGGCCTCGGCCACCTCTTCCATTTTCATTTTTCGGGACCCCTTGATCAGGATCCAGTCGTCCTTCTTCAGGTGAAGCCGGAGGCGGTCGATGACCTGCCTTGGGTCGTCGAAAAAGGTGATCCTCTCCGCCGGGAGCCCCCCCCGGATCGCCGCGGCGGCCGTAGCCCGGGTCAGCGTCCCCTTGAGAAAAACCGCGTCTACGTCGGTCTTTGTTAGGAGCGTTCCGATTTCCTCATGCAATTCTTCCGCCCGCTCGCCCAGCTCCAGCATGTCGCCCAGGATCGCGGTGGCGGCGCCTCTTCGGCGTAGTTCCTGCATGGTCTGAAGTGCCTCCCGCACCGATGCCGGATTGGCGTTGTAGGTGTCCATGATCAGGAAGGCGCCGTTTCCGAGCGGCCTGATCTCGCCCCGCCCCGGGAGGGGGCGGAAGGCGGCGAGGCCCTCCGCGATGAGACGCCGGTCGAAGCTTAATGTCCACGCAGCGGCGGCCGCGGCCAGGGCGTTTGCGACATTGTGCACCCCGGGAGCCGCCAGGCGAATCGGGAGTCCGATCCCGTCGATGACGAGTTGAAAACGGACCCCTGCGGGTCCCGCCTTTTCGATCCGCCGGGCGGCGACGTCGGCGCCCGGTGTCAGGCCGAAGGTTATCCGCTTTCCCTGCCAGCGCTCGGCAAGGATGCCGATGGCCCGATCGTCATGATTGATGACCGCCGTCCCCCTGCCGGCCATGACCCGAAAAAGATCGCCCTTCTCTTCCCGGATTGCTTCCAGGGAACCGAGCCCTTCCAGGTGAGCGGGACCGATGTTCGTGATCAGCCCTACATCCGGAGCGGCGATGGTCGCGAGCCTCGCAATCTCTCCGGGACTGTTCGTTCCCATCTCGACGATGGCGAGTTGCTGCCCCTGCCGCAGCCGGAGAAGGGTCAGGGGGAGGCCGATCTGATTGTTCAGATTTCCCTCGGTCTTGAGGATATTTTGCGAGCGAGAAGAGATCGACGCCAGCATCTCCTTAGTGGTCGTCTTCCCGGAGCTTCCCGTGATGGCCACTACCGAAAGGGAGAATCTCCCCCGCCAGTCATGGGCGATGTCCCCAAGCGCCCGCAGGGTATCCGGGACGCCGATCACCGGCAGATCTTTGGTCAGGGTGTTGAGCTTTTCCGAAGAGTCCCTCCGGATAACGAGACCAGCAGCCCCCCGTTCAGCGGCCGTCGCGAGGTAGTCGTGGCCGTCGAAGTTTTCTCCCGCGAGGGCAATGAAGAGATTTCCCTCCCGGAGGCTCCTTGTGTCAGTGGAGAGGCCGCGGCACGACCAGCCGGCGCCGCCCCGCAGGGGGGTTCCTCCCGTGGCCTTCAGGATCTCTGCTGCGGAAAGAGCCGGCTCGTTTTTTCTCATGATCCTGTCCTCCCGACCCGCCAACGCGTCAGCTCTTCCCGCGCGATCATCCGGTCGTCGAAGGGGAACTTCCTGCCGCCGATGATCTGGTAGTCCTCGTGTCCTTTCCCGGCGATTAAAACGATGTCCGTACTCCCGGCGAGACCGATGGCCGCGGTGATGGCCATTTTTCGGTCGGGGATGACAAGATAGCCTCGCTCACTCAGATGACGATCGAGATCTTCGAGCTTCGCGAATTTCGGCGCCCGGATACCCGTTTCGATCTCCCGGATGATCTCCAGGGGATCTTCCGTCCGCGGATTGTCCGAGGTCACGATGGTCAGGTCGCTGTAAGCGATTGCCGCTTCGCCCATGAGCGGCCGCTTCCCGCGGTCCCGGTCTCCGCCGCAGCCG
>JAHJQP010000201.1 GCA_018819165.1 Pseudomonadota bacterium | reverse complement strand
TAAAGAAGTTCATAAGGCGGATCGCCGACGATTTTTATTGCCTGCCGTGGTTTGCCACTCCAAAGATAGCCGGAGATAAGCACATTCGTGTCGATGACGATGGGGATCTTCAACGGACTCCTCGGACATCGTGAACAATCTTTTCCACCTGTTTCATCGTCAAAGGTTTGATGCCCTTCTTTTTCACGATCCTGTCCATGGTCGGAAACACATCTTCGCCATCTGCCGTAGGCAAGACGATTACCTCAACTCTGCTGCCCGGCGCAAACGGCAGGGATTTAAGAATCAGGCTTTTGTCCGATCCCACTTCTGCATATGTCTTGACGGCTCTCATATCGTGCTCCTGACAAATCACTATTTCTATTAAGCGTAACCTATTTTCACTAAAAAGAGTAAGGAAAATAATTACACCTGTCAACAGAAATCAGGTTTTTTTAATCGAAAGAAGTCCTCGATGCTTGCGTCGAGGTCAAAATAAGCACAACTGTCAAATTAACCGCTAAGATACCCCGACGCAAGCGTCGGGGTATCTTCATTGAGAATTGCATAGTATTGTCGCTTGATATTTGACATATTTAAATCAAAGTGAATTGCTGATTGAAGAAACCTGCACGCGCAATGACATTTATTCCACAAAAACAAGTGACATCTGTCTGAAGTTTCATTTAAAAATCCGCCTTGAGCAGATCTATTCCTGCTTGTCGGAGATGGCTTGTATCATTCAGGTTGATTACGACGTACCCCTTTTCGGTCCACTCGAATTCGTTGAAACAACAATTATCCTGACGGATAAAAGGAAAACGTTCCAGTTCAAGCGTAAGCATCCCCAAAACCAGAAGCTTGTTCACGACCCGATGAGCAAAGATCGCAACAGTTTGTCCGTCGTGTTTTTGGGCAATTTCTTCAACAACATCAAAAGCCCTGTCGAAAACCTCTCGGAGCGTTTCTCCTCCGGGAGGCCGGATAGCATGGGGTGTGGCTATCCAACAATTGTGTTCCTCTGGCCATCTACGGGCCACAACCTCATCTTCCAGGCCTGTCCATTGCCCGTAGTTGAAATCTTTCAATCCCTCGTGGACTATTGTCTCGATTTCATGTGATTCAAGTACAATCTGCGCTGTCCTTTTTGCTCTGGAAAGCGGACTGCTATACGCATTGTCAATACGACGGGAAGCCAACGCCTTTGCTAACTGGCGTGCCTGGGTGCAGCCATTCTCGTTCAGCGGAATGTCATACACGCCACGAAAAATCTTTCCCCGGTTCCAGGATGTTTCCCCATGACGGATAAGTAAAATCGTCGTAGCCATGATACTCTTCTTCAATTATTCTGAGAGGGATGGGTATTTCGAACATACCTTCAAATTCTTGACAGATTTTTTCATAAGAACTCGCTCCGTTCTATCCCTCAAAATAGTGCGGGTTGTGCAGTGCGTGTCCTCGGCGTATCTTCAGCTTCCCCGTTCTTGTCATATTTGGGGGATATATATTCTTTCTCGAAGGCATGTCCGTTTTGCCAACCTAAACGTCCGGTACTCCTAAAATGCTCCAGACGGCGAATGGCGATCTCACAGAACAAGGGATCAATATCCATCGTGAAACACCGTCGGCGGTTCATCTCTGCACTCAAGAGTGTTGTTCCAGAATGGGCAAAGAAATCCACTACAACATCCTTCGGAGCAGAACTAGCCTGGATGATCCGGTCAATTGACTTGATAGGCTTCTGTGCATAGCACCCGGATACATTTTCTTCCATACGGTAAAATACCTGCTGGAGATCTACCCAGACATTTCCGGCTCTGATATTCTCTGACTTGCTTCTTTGAAAGTTCTCTGTTACTTCGCCGTTTACTTCCTTGTAGTAGCCGCGAAGAATTTTCGGGATGGCGGTGTATTCGGCATCGATGTTGAAAACGGGATCGCCTTTTATGTAATAAAGAAGCTCCTGCCGCACCGCCATCCAGTTCTTCTGTGTGCCATATCCCCTCTGATTTCTCATCGTAATGAAACTGCGTGGACGAAATGGCAGGTGTCGCATCATGATCATGAAATCGGGCAGAGGTTGAAAACCGCTCTTCTGGTCAGCGCCAAGCCAAACATAGAGGGAGGAATCAGCGGACAGAATTCGCTCGGTGTTCCGGACCCACTTCTCGCACCAATCAATGAACCGCCGCAACGGGAGCTCATCGAAAGCGACGAGATTGTATGGTGGATCGTGAATTGCTATGGTCGCCTTCTCCCTGCCCATGAGATACGCAACTTGATCTGCAAAGGCGGCATCAAGACATGCCACCCTGTGTCCCGTGAGTGAATCCTCCCATACCTCACCTGCCTTCAAGCGACAAAACGGGAGGAGAGCCTTCCGTAGTGCCGGGTTCGTGTCGAGTCTTGGCAGGGGGTTGTTCTTCATGAGTCTGATCCAATCATGCCTGTCTTCCTGTTTCACATCATGGCTGACGAATGATTATGCTGAATCGGTTTATTCCTTCGATTTATGTTTTGCGATACATTATTTTAACCAAAGAAACAAATAATTCCTGCAGGATAATCTCCTTGACTGCATTAAATGGTCTATAATATCATACCGAATGGAGGAAAGAAGATGAATCAAACCATAACTCTGAAACACATCGGTCACGTGGTCTCTCCTGTGGAAGAAACGGTGGATGAGAAATGGGGATGCGTACTCTCAAGGGTCGTCCTTCTGCCGGAATATGCAGGCGGCCTTGACGGCCTCGATGGATTCTCGCATGTCATTATTGTGACATACCTGAACAAGGCCAAATACGAGCCGGCCATGCATTTGAAGAGACGCCCGCGAGGGCTCGAATCAATGCCACTGGTGGGAATCTTCTCGCAGAGAGCAAAAGACCGCCCCAACCCCATCGGCGTAACCGCAGTGAGAGTCGTTCGTGTAGGGACTGATCATCTTGAAGTGCAGGGGCTGGATGCGATCAACGGAACTCCCGTGTTGGACATAAAGCCGTACTATCCACACTATGACAAAATCGAAAATCCCCAGACACAGGAATGGGTGGCTGAGCTCATGAAGGATTATTTCTGACTCAGAAGAGGAAACGGCCGAACCCACCTATGCTTAAAAGGTGTGTTCCTTACCGGGAAAGATACCGGACCGCACCTCATCCATGTACTGCTTGACGGCTTCCCGCATCTGCATGCTGAGATTGGCGTACTTCTTCACAAATCTGGGGGTGAATCTCTCAAATGTCCCCAGCATGTCGTTGGTGACGAGGACCTGACCGTCGCATTCGACGCCGGCGCCGATGCCGATGGTGGGGATGCTGAGCGAGCGGGTAATCTCGGCGGCCAGATCCCCCGGTACGCACTCCAGAACGACCGAGAAAGCGCCCGCCTCTTCAAGTATCTGCGCATCCTCGATGATGCGGCGGGCCGCTTCATCGCCTTTCCCTTGAATTTTGAAACCGCCGAACTGTTGGATGGATTGGGGGGTCAGCCCCAGATGGCCCATGACCGGAATGCCGGCGGCGGTAATCCGTCTCGTAACCTCCGCAACATCTCTTCCCCCTTCCAGCTTGACTGCCTGGGCATCCGTTTCTTTCAGGAAGCGTCCGGCATTATGGAGGGCGGCTTCGACGGAGACATGGTAGGACATGAAGGGCATATCGCCGATGACCATCGCTCTCTGTACGCCCCGGCAGACCGCCTTGGTATGGTGGATCATTTCGTCCATGGTGACGGGGAGGGTGCTGGTGTAGCCGAGGACGACCATTCCAAGGGAATCTCCCACCAGCAGAACATCGATACCGGATTGGTCGATAAGAAAAGCTGTCGGATAGTCATAAGCGGTCAGCATGGTGATCTTCTCGCCCTTTTTCTTCATGTCGCGAATGACAGCCGTCGTCACCCTGATTTTTTTTGTTTCCTGAGACATGATTTATCCTCCTTTCAGGATTTTTTTGATGATCTCCGCCCTCTCGGGGGGAAGGGTCCCCTTCTTCATGGCCAGGTCCACCGTCAGGAGTCCCATGGCGCAATAGACCGGAAGATAAGCGGGCAGTTTTTCGCGGAAAACACGGATGTGTTGTTCGATGGTACCCGCATCACCCCGGGAGATGGGGCCCGTCAGGGCCTGAATGCTCCCTGACGTTTCGATATTTTTCAGGGTGCCGCTGACCAGAGGCCAGAAGGTGCGCATCGCCTCATCCCGATTCAGTCCGAGGGAGAGATAGATTTCCTCCACCGTGTGGATCAGCGTGGCCAGGTAGTTCGAGGCCATGCAGGCGGCGGCATGATAGAGGGGTTTGATGGCTTCCGGCACCTCAAAGGGGATTCCGCCGAGCTCCCGGACAAGTCCTGCCGACCAGCGCCTGAGGCCTTCATCGGCCGTGATACCGAACGTGCTCAAGAGGATGTTCCGGATCGCCCCTTCGACATCAGCGAAGGATTGAATGGGGTGGATGCAGGCGACCATGGCCCCGGCCTTACGGGCTGGCTCCAGGAGATCCAGCCCGCCCGCGCCGCTCATATGGATGACCTTGTCGCCC